>JBOGXT010000182.1:0-4759 GCA_050694635.1 Thermoleophilaceae bacterium | reverse complement strand
GAGCAGCCGTTCGGGCACGCCGGCCGGGCCGACGATCCAGCGCCCGGTGGCCGCCGCGAGCGCCGTGACCGCCAGCGCCGACACCGCGGTCGCGACCACCACCTCGAGCACCGAGCCCTCGAGCAGGAGCGCCTCGCCGTTCGGCGACAGGACGAACGCGAACGGCACCAGGAACGCCGGAAGCGAGTACTTCCAGGTCTGCATCATCGTTCGGAACGGGTTGCCCCCCGTGATGGCCGCCGCCGCGAACGCCGACAGCGCGGTGGGCGGGCTCACCTCCGAGAGCACCGCGTAGTAGAAGATGAACATGTAGGCGGCGAACCGCGGGACGTCCAGCTCGGTCAGCGCCGGGCTGATGATGACCGCGGCGATGATGAACGAGGCCGTGACCGGCACGGCCAGGCCGAGCAGGAGCACGGCCAGGGCGGAGAACAGCGCTGTCAGGAAGAGGGTGCCGGCGGACAGGTCGACGATCAGCGAGCTCATCTTGAGCCCGAGCCCGGTGAGCGTGACCACCGCGACGATGACGCCGGCGGCCGCGCAGGTGGCGGCGATGGGCAGCACGGCCCTGGCCCCCGCGGCGAGCGAGTCCCAGACTCGCCGCGGCGTCATGGCGTGCCGCCGGTCGAGGAACGACAGCAGGAAGGCGGCGATGGTCGCGTAGAAGACCGCGCGGAACGGCGAGAGGCCGGTCGCCAGCAGGAAGACGATCAAGAACAGCGAGCTGAAGTGGTAGCCGAAGCGCAGCAGGAGACGGCCGAGCGGAGGCGTCTCCACCTCGATCTCGCGAGTGCGAAACCGCCGCGCGTCCGCCTCGATGGCGAGCAGGATCCCGAGGTAATACAGAAGCGTCGGGACCAGCGCGTAGATCAGCACCTCCAGGTAGCTGACACCCAGGAACTCGGCGATGATGAAGGCGGCCGCGCCGAGCGTCGGGGGCGAGAGGATCGCCCCGATCCCGGATGCCGCGAGCACCCCGCCGCCCTGCTCCTTCGGGTAGCCGGCCCTGCGCAGGATCGGCCAGGTCACGCTGCCGAGCGTGACCGTGGTGGCCACTCCCGAGCCGGAAACGGTGCCGAGCAAGAAGCCGGCCAGCGCCGTGGTGCGGCCCGGCCCCGTGCGGGAGCGCCCGAAGGCGGCGAAGCTGACGTCGATGAAGAACTTGCCCGCGCCCGAGTACTCCAGCACGGCGCCATAGATCGTGAACAGGATTATGTAGGTGGCGGCGACGTCGAGCGGGACGCCGAAGATGCCCTCGAGACCCATGTAACTCTGCCCGACGATGCGGTCGACGCCGTACCCGCGGTGGCTGATCTCCCAGCTCGGCGGGATCTCGCTGCCGAAGTAGGCGTACGCGAGGAACACCAGGCAGATCGCCGGGAGGATCCAACCGACGGTGCGCCGCGTGGCCTCGAGCACCAGCGCGATCGTGGCCAGGCCGAAGACGATGTCGAGCGTGTTGGGCTCGACCGACCGCCGGACGAACTCGTCGAAGGTCACGAGCGTGTAGCCGAGCGCGACGACGGCCAGCAGCGCCAGCGCCCAGTCGGACACACCGGGGCGCTCCACGGGCGGCGGCTCGCCCTCTCCCCGCTCCGGCCGCTTGCCCCAGCCGCGGTAGACGAGGAAGGTCATCGCGAGCACAGCAGCGAGGAAGCTCGTCCGGTAGACCTGCGCCGTCACCGGGTTCAGCACCCACCAGAGCGCATAGCAGGAGAGCCCCACACCCCCCGCGGCCACGATGAAGCCGGGGATCCCGGCCAGGCGCCGACCGGGGCGCTCGGACTCGAACTCCTCGGTCAGCTCCTCCGTGCTGACCTTTGCGGGCGTCTCGCTCACCGCTCGCCCTCCGCGGTGATGGTGAGATGCCTCGCGTGGCGAGCGTAGAGGGGGATGCGTTCGTCGCCCACCAGCAACGTGCGGCGACCGGTGGCGGTGGCGATCAGCGGTAGGCGCTCATACCGGCGCCGATCGGTGGGCACGATCTGCAGCCACCCGCCCCTTCGCCTTCTCTCGCCCTCGAGCGCGTAGTAGTCGAGAACCGCCGCGCTCGGCGAGGCGAGCGCCCGCAGCCGGAGCTCGCCGC
This sequence comes from Thermoleophilaceae bacterium, assembly GCA_050694635.1. Classification (GTDB taxonomy): domain Bacteria; phylum Actinomycetota; class Thermoleophilia; order Solirubrobacterales; family Thermoleophilaceae; genus JACVRW01. Next base: position 2,673 of record JBOGXT010000182.1, on the reverse strand, counting down.
CGGTCACGGTGAAGAGCTCCCTGGCGGGGGCGTCGTAGTAGGAGTGGCGGTAGGCCAGGGCAAAGGCGCCGCTCTGCGGGAGCTCGGTCCTGACGATCTCGTCGCCCTGCTCGTCGCGCACCACGAGGGCGGGGTCCGGGGAGCCGGAGAGCGCGGTCGCGGCCAGTGCGAGCGGAGCCGCGGCGGCGCCCGCAGCGAGCAACCGGCGCGACCTGACGCCGATCGCCGCTACGACCCGCCCTCCTCGAAGTAGCGCTGAGCGCCCGGATGGAGCTTCACCGGGGGGACGACGTCCTGCGCCTCGGCGCGATCGAGGTTCTCGGCCTCGGGATGCACCTGGGTCAGGCGCTTCTTCTGGTCGAAGAGAAGCGCGGTGAGGTCGTGTGCGAGGTCCTCGTCCATCCCCTCGTGGACGACGAGCAGGTTCGGCACGCCGATCACGGGCACGTCCTCCTCGAGGCCCTTGTAGGTGTCCGCCGGAATCGTCGTCTCCTGGTAGGCCTCGCCGTACTGGTCCCGCAGCTTCGATACGTACTCGGCATTCGGCACCAGAACGAGCTCGTCGGTGGTGGCCAGGTCGGTGACCGACCCGGTCGGCAGGCCACCCGACCAGAAGAAGGCGTCGATCGAGCCGTCCCGGACGGCGTTCACGGACTCGTCCACTCCGAGCTGGCTGCGGTCGATGTCCTCCTCCGGGTCGAGACCGGCCGCCTCGAGCACGCGCAGGGCGATCACCTCGGTACCGGAGCCGGGATCTCCGACCGACACCCGCTTGCCACGCAGGTCCTCGATCGAGGAAATGCCCTTGCCCGCGGTGGTGCCGACCTGCGTGTAGTTCGTGTAGATCTGGGCGAGCGCGCGGACCGGAAGCGGCTCGTCGAACGACTCGCGGCCCTCGACCGCGTCGATCGCCGTATCGGCCAGCGTGAACGCGACGTCGCTGTCCTTCTGAGCGATCAGCTTCATGTTGTCCACGGACGCCGACGTGGTCTCCGCGGTGGCCTTGTATCCCTCGAGCTCCTCAGAGATGACGTCGGCAAGCCCGCCGCCGTAGACCGAGTAGACGCCTCCGGTACCGCCCGTGGCTACCGAGAGGTTGCCGCCCTCACGATCGCTGGCGCTCTGCTCGCCGCCGCAGCCGCCGCCCAAAACGACGAGGACCAGGATCGCGCTGGCGGCGAAACGCCTTCCCAAGGCAACTGGCATCGAGCCGACCTCCCTCAAAGCGGCTTGCTGTCGCCACCCGGCTTACCCGGCGCAGAGCGGAGGTAACCGGCGGGCCGCAACGCCCACAGGTCGCAGCGCATCCAGGGCCTCCGCGCGGTCGGTGTAGGCTCGCCACCAGACCACGCTCCCCTCCTCCACCCGCGCATGCCAGGCGCAAGAGCGACCCCGGCGGGTCTCGTCGAGGGCGGCACGGAGCTCATCCAGCTCCGACGCCCTCCCAACGAACGGCCGTCCCAGCGCATGCGACGCCATCGGGTCGCACAGTCTTGTCGACCCCGGGCGGGGTGTCCAGACCGGCTACTCGTCCTTGGATTCCGGCGCCGGCGGGGCGTCCGGGATCTCCGGCAGCACCTCCGGCTCGTCCGGCAGCTCGTCTCCCGAGCCCGCGTCCGAGGACGGGTCTGTCGAGGAGCCCTCCTCGCGGGCGTCGCCCTTGGCTCCCACGCCGACGGTCTCGCGCGTGCGCTCCTTCGGTGTGACGATCGAGATCAGCACCTCGCGCTCGTCGTCCTCCGGCGCCTTGTCGACCTCTACGGTCGAGCCGGGCGGCATGCTCTGCGAGAGCACCTCGTCCGCCAGCGGGTCCTCGATGTAGCGCTGGATCGCCCGGCGCAGCGGGCGCGCGCCCATCGACGGATCCCAGCCCTTCTCGACCAGCAGGTCGGCGGCCGAGTCAGACAGGTTGAGCGTCAGCTCGCGCTCGGCCAGCGACTCGCGGATGCGCTTCAGCAGCAGCTCCACGATCGAGCCGATCTCCTCGCGCGTGAGCTTGTGGAAGACGATGACCTCGTCGATCCGGTTGATGAACTCGGGCCGGAAGACCTTCTTGAGCTCGCTCATGATCCGCGTCTTCATGTCGTCGTACGAGAGTCCGGTCTCGTCGCCGACTGTGAACCCGATGCCGGTGTTCTTGGCGATCTCCGAGGCCCCGATGTTCGAGGTCATGATCACGATCGAGTTGCGGAAGTCGACGGTGCGCCCCTGGGCGTCCGTCAGCCTGCCGTCCTCGAGGATCTGGAGCAGGATGTTGAACACGTCCGGGTGCGCCTTCTCGATCTCGTCGAGCAGGAGCACGCTGTACGGCTTGCGCCGGACGGCCTCGGTGAGCTGGCCACCCTCGTCGTAGCCGATGTAGCCGGGCGGCGAGCCGACGAGCCGCGACACGGAGTGCTTCTCCATGTACTCCGACATGTCGATCCGCACCATGGCGTCCTCGTCGCCAAACAGGAACTCGGCGAGCGTGCGTCCGAGCTCGGTCTTGCCCACCCCGGACGGGCCGAGGAAGATGAACGAGCCGGTCGGGCGCTTGGGGTCCTTGAGGCCCGCACGCGAGCGGCGGATCGCCTTCGAGACGGCCTCGATGGCGGCGTTCTGGCCGATCACGCGCTTGTGGAGCTCCTCCTCCATGCGCATCAGCTTCTGCGTCTCGGCCTCGGTGAGCTTGAA
>JBOGXT010000181.1:0-2399 GCA_050694635.1 Thermoleophilaceae bacterium | reverse complement strand
GACCAACGCCACGCGCTGGTGGCGCTCGCGCCGCCCGCGCAGCCAGCCGTACGCGTACACGCCGGCGACCAGGAAGCCGGTCACGATCGTCCCGGCCAGGTACATGTGCACGAACTCGTGCCAGAGGTTGTCGTTGAAGAGCGCGGTGAGCGGCTCCACGTCGACGACCTCGCCGCCCTCGACCCGGAACCCGGTCGGGTCGTTCATCCAGCCGTTCACCGAGATCACCATGAACGAGCCGGTGATCCCCGACAGCACGATCGGCACGCCCGCCGCCACGTGCACGCGATCCGGCAGGCGGTCCCAGCCGTAGACGTAGATCGCGATGAAGATCGCCTCGATGAAGAACGAGAAGCCCTCGATGCCGAAGGCGAGCCCGAACACCTCCCCGAAGGTGGCCATGAACTCCGGCCACAGCAGGCCCATCTCGAACGAGAGGATCGTGCCGGTCACGACGCCTACCGCGAACAGGAGCAGCATCGCCTTGGCCCAGCGCTTGGCGAGGGCCTTGTAGAGCGGGTCGCCCGTGCGCAGCCACAGCCCCTCCAGGAACAGCACCATCGCCGGGAAGGCGATGCCAAAGCAGACCAGCGGGATGTGGACCATGAAGGACATGGCCTGCATCTGGCGTGCCTGGAGCAGATACTCCTGCTCGACCGGCCCGCCGAGTGCGCCGTCGATCATCACCGGGGAGACTACGATCGCCCGCCGTGGACAGGCTCTTCGACGACATCAGGGCGGCCTACGACCGCGAGATCCAGGTGCCCGGGAAGGAGGTCCACTTCCTGATCCTGATCGCGTTCGTCTGCTCGTTCGGGTTCATCCGCGGCAGCGCGCACATGATCCGGGCACAGGTGTCGTGGTGGCCGGGGAACGTCGAGACGAAGGGCGGCACCCACGTCCATCACCTGGTCTGGGGCATCCTGCTGCTACTCACGACGGGCTACCTCGGGCTCTCCACCGACCTGACGAGCCCGTGGTACGAGCTCGTGGCGATCGCGTTCGGGATCGGCATGGGCCTGACCCTGGACGAGTTCGCGCTCTGGCTCAACCTGGAGGACGTCTACTGGCAGGCGAAGGGACGCGAGTCGATCGACGCCGTAGTGGTCACGACCGTGCTGCTCGTGATCGCGCTGCTCGGCCTACAGTTCTGGATCGACGTCTACGACGCCGTGCTGGTGCTGCTCGGAGTCGACCGCGGCACCACCTGGCTCGTCATTCCGGTCCAGGTCGCCGGGGTCGCGCTGGCGGTGGTGTGCTTCCGGCGCGGCCGCAAGCTGTTCGGGCTGTTCGGTCTGTTCGTGCCCCTGGTGGCCCTCATCGGGGCGGTTGCGCCGCGCCGGGCACCGGCGCATTCCAGCGGCTGACCACGCGCGTCTCGCGCTCGTAGCCGAGAGCGGAGAGCGTGCCCGTGTCGAGCTTCAGCAGCGCGCCCGCCTCGGGGCCGAGGCCGAGCCAACGAGCGGCCAGCACGCGCAGCACGTGGCCGTGCGCGAACACGGCGGCGTCGCCCTCCGTGTCCTCGAGCGCGGCGATCACCCGGTCCGCCCGGCGGCCGACGTCGGCGGCGCTCTCGCCGCCCGGGCACCCGTCTCGCCACAGGTTCCAGCTCGCCCGCTCCTCGCGGATCTGAGCGGTCGTGATCCCCTCGTAGTCGCCGTAGTCCCACTCGAACAGGTCGTCGCTTAGCTCGGCCTGCTCGCCCAGCCCGGCCAGGCGGCAGGTTTCGAGCGCGCGGGCCAGTGGGCTCGACAGGACCCGCTCGAAGCGCCGCCCGGCGAGCGCGTCGCGCAGGATGGCCGCCTGGCGCCGGCCGTTCTCGGTGAGCGGGATGTCCGTGCGCCCGGTGTGGCGCAGGTCGCGGCTCCATTCGGTCTCGCCGTGGCGGGCCAGCACGATCTCCATACGGGGGACGCTACCCCCAGTCCGGTCGCGTTCGCGAGCGGATGGGGCCAGTTTCGCCCCACGCGCGACGGGGAAGGATCGAGGCGTCGGAGGGGGGATCGATGAGGTCAAGGATGGCCGCCACCATCTTGGCCTGCGGGACGGTGCTTGCCGTGCCCGTGGGCGCAGGGGCGGATGACAGAGAGCTGTCGCTGCAGATGCTTGCCGGCGTGAACGAGGTGCGAGTGCAGCATGGGCTCGCGGCGTTCGGGGACTCCGCGAGCCTCCGCCGCTCGGCGCGCCGCTACGCCGGCTGGATGCTTCGAGCCGGCTACTTCGGCCACCTCCGCCGGATCCATGCCAGCAGCCGCTTCTCGCTGCTCGGCGAGACCCTGGCCTGGCACTCCGGTCTTCGCCCCCGGGTCTCCCAAACGGTGCGGAGGTGGATGCACTCGCCGCCCCACCGGGCGCTCATCCTGCACCCCGGCTTCCGCTGGCTCGGCGCGGGCATGGCG
>JBOGXT010000180.1:0-1762 GCA_050694635.1 Thermoleophilaceae bacterium | reverse complement strand
ACTGCGGCTCGACCTCGGGGACCACTCTCATGCTCTGGCCCAGCGGGCCCGACCACAGCGTGTCGATGGCCTCGAGCGCGGCCTCGTTACGCTCGCGCTTGAGCCGCGTCTGGGGGAAGGCCCGCGTGGGCAGGCTCGGGTCGGAGAGGTTGCGCTCCACGTTGGTCCGCAGGCCTGCCACGAGGCCGCCCGCGCCCTCCGAGAGAGCGCGCAGCCATGCGGGGGCCTCTACCGCGCCAGCGACCCTCGCAGGGATCGCCGGGTCGTAGCCGGCCAGGGCGCGTCGGTACCGCTCGAGCCAGTCCTCCTCGTCCAGCTCAGGAGCCGTACTCCGCGCCACCTACGGCGAGAGCGCCCAGGCGGGCAGGTCCGAAGGTCCGCCCAGCGCGCGGCGCTGCTGCTCGTCCTCGAACGGCAGGAACTCGGGCGAGCCGCCAAAGCCGCCAGGGCCGCCGAAGCCGCCCAGGCGCGAGAACACGTTGCTGCCGGCGCCGGCGAACTGCGCGTACGGCGACCGCGCCAGCCCGCGGAACCAGGCCGGCATGAGCGGGATCTGCGGACGCCCGGTGAAGGGCAGCGGCGGGCGCGGACCCAGCGGCGGCGTGGGGCGCGGGCCCAAGGGAGCGCCGCCCGGAAGTCCAGGGAGGCCGGGGAGCGCGGCGAGCGGTCCACGCGATCGGGGTGCGAAGGCCCGGAAGCCCTGGGGGAAGTCCGGTGGCAACGGGAGCGGCGGCGGAGGCGGCGGAGTCGGTGGAGCCACGAAGCTCGGACGCGCGCCGGGGTTGAAGGCGCCGGGGTCGAAGGCGGGACCAGGCCCAACGCCGACCGGCGGCGGAGGTGGAGGGGTGATCGACTGCGGCGCGGCCAGCGGTGCGCGTGGCGTAGGACGCAGAGCACCTGAACCGTTGGCGATCCACGCATCGAGCGCAGCCTGCTGTTCGGGCGAGATCGTCGAGGGGCTCGCGGGGTTGTAGATCTGCTGGCTCGGCGGGTATCCCGCGGCCTGGTCGGCCTCGTTGTACGTCGCTCGGCCCGTGTTGGGATCGATGTAGGTGCCGGGCTGCGACGGCGTGTGGGGCAGCCTCCTGATCGTCGTCGGCGGCGGAGGCGGCGGGACGGAGCTGCCGGAGCCGGGGTCGAACAGAGTCGTCATGGGGTTCCTCCTCGGGATCCTTCGCGCGGAGCTAGGCGATCCACCTCGGGATCGAGCTCATCGCGCCGCGCGGGCGCAGCTTGTCCATGAGCGCGAAGACGTCGGGCGCGTGCAGGCCGAGCTCGTCCTCGAGGTAGCCGGCGTAGCCCTGCTGCTCGCTGGGGGCGAGTCGCTCGAAGCGCTGCGCGCTGGGGACGTAGCCCAGGTTGGGCGGGGCGTAGGGCTGCACGCCCTGGTCGCCGCGCAGGTAGCTGATGAAGGGCGGCTGCGGCGCGCGCTTCTTGCGCTCATCCAAGAGCGAGCCCGAGGCCCACGCGGGCATGAGTCCGTAGCCGATTCCGGGTGGCATCTACGCACTCCCCCAGGCGGCCTGATTGGCGGCGATCTGCGCCTGGAACTTCCGCTCGAGCGCCTCGGGCGAGTCAGCGAGGAAGATCGGCGTGCCGCCCGCGCCGGCGACCGCGAGTCCGCGCTGCGGGTCCTGCACGTTGGCGCCGGCGACCTGGCTGGCCCAGGCCGGCGTCGCCGGCGTGTGCGATGCGATGGTCGAGACCGAGGTGCCGCGCGTCTCCGGCGTGGGCTGACCGTTGACGTGCATCCGCTCGCCGG
>JBOGXT010000179.1:0-6786 GCA_050694635.1 Thermoleophilaceae bacterium | reverse complement strand
CGGGGCCGCCCGGCTGAGCGCCGCCGGGGCGGAGGTGATCCTGGAGCAGGGGGCCGGCGCCGGCGCCGCCTGGGCCGACTCGGCCTACGAGGAGGCGGGAGCGCGGACGGTGACGGGCGCGGACGCGCTCTACGCGGAGGCCGATCTCGTCGCCAAGGTGCAGGCGCCGAGCGCGGAGGAGATCGCGCGCCTGCGCGAGGGGTCGGCGCTCGTGGCGCTCCTGCAACCGCTCGTGCGCCCGGAGCTCGTCCGCACGCTGGCGGAGCGACGGGTGACCGCCTTCTCGCTCGACTCGATCCCGCGCCTCACGCGCGCCCAGCCCATGGACGCCCTCTCGTCGCAGAGCACGGTGGCCGGCTACAAGGCGGCCGTCCTCGCGGCGGCCTCGCTCGGCAAGTTCTTCCCCATGCTCACGACCGCCGCCGGCACGATCGCGCCGGCGAAGGTGCTCGTCCTCGGCGCGGGCGTGGCCGGCCTCCAGGCGATCGCCACCGTGCGCCGGCTCGGCGCCGTGGTGCAGGCCTTCGACGTCCGCTCGGCCGTGAAGGAGCAGATCGAGTCGCTCGGCGCCCGCTTCCTCGAGCTCGACCTGGGCCTCGAGGACGCCGAGGCGGCGGGCGGCTACGCGCGCCAGCTGACCGACGAGGAGCAGCGGCGCCAGCGCGAGCTGCTGGCGGAGGAGATCGGCAAGATGGACGCGGTCGTGTCCACCGCCGCCGTGCCCGGCCGGCCCGCGCCCCTGCTCGTGACCGAGCAGGCCGTGAGGAACATGAAGCCCGGCTCGGTGATCGTCGACCTGGCGGCGGAGACGGGCGGCAACTGCGAGCTGACCGAGCCCGGCGAGACCGTCGTGCGCGACGGCGTGACGATCGCCGGCCCGCTGAACCTCGCCTCCACGATGCCCGACCACGCCTCGTCGCTCTACGCGCGCAACGTCCAGGCGGTGCTCGAGCTGATGGTGCGCGAGGGCGAGCTGAGCCTCGACTTCGAGGACGAGATCATCCAGGGCGCCTGCATCACGCGCGACGGCGAGATCGTTCACGAGGGCGCGCGCCAGGGAGCGGCGGCGTAGTGGACCTCCTCACCGAGCTCACCATCCTGGTGCTGGCCGCGTTCGTCGGCTTCGAGGTGATCTCGAAGGTGCCGAACACGCTGCACACGCCGCTGATGTCGGCCACCAACGCGATCCACGGGATCGTGCTGCTCGGCGGCCTGCTGCTGATCGGCGAGGCCACCGGCTTCCTCGACGGCCTCCTGCTGGTGATCGCGATCGCGTTCGGCACGATCAACGTCGTCGGCGGCTTCCTCGTCACCGACCGCATGCTGGAGATGTTCCGGAAGCGAGACTGATGTTCACGGCCTCCTTCCTCCAGGACCCGGACTTCATCCGGGTCCTCTACATAGCGGCTTTCGCCTGCTTCATCTTCGGCCTGCGCCTGCTCAACCACCCGCGCTCGGCCCGGCGGGGCAACATGATCGCGGCGGTCGGAATGGCGATCGCCGTCGTCGCGACGCTGCTCTGGGACTTCGTCGGCGACTACTGGCTGATCGCGCTCGGGATCGCGCTCGGCACCGCCGTCGGCGTTCCCGCGGCGCGCGGGGTGAAGATGACCGCGATGCCGCAGATGGTGGCGCTGTTCAACGGCGTCGGCGGCGGCGCGGTGGCCCTGATCTCGTTCGTCGAGTACCGCGAGGCGCTCGAGCACACGGGCGGCAACCCGGAGCTCGAGCAGCTGGTCCCGATCCTGGTCGCGGCGATCGTCGGCTCGATCTCGTTCGGGGGCTCGAACATCGCGTTCGGCAAGCTGCAGGAGGTCCTGCCCGGCCGCCCGATCCAGCTGCCCGGGCAGCGGTTCGTGAACATGGGGCTGCTCGCGGTGGCGCTGGTGTGCGCGGTGGTGGTCGCCGCCGGCACGGAGTCGGAGCTGCTGTTCCTCGTGATCCTCGTGGCCGCGGCGGTGCTCGGCAACATGTTCGTGCTGCCGATCGGCGGCGCCGACATGCCGGTCGTGATCTCGCTCCTGAACGCCTTCACCGGGCTGTCGGCCGCCGCCGCCGGCATGGCGCTCGACAACGTGGCCCTGATCGTGGGCGGCATGCTGGTCGGCGCCTCGGGCTCGATTCTCACGAACCTGATGGCCGATGCGATGAACCGCTCGATCGCCAACATCGTCGTGGGCGGCTTCGGCGGCGTCACCGTCGCCCCCGCGGCGGGGGACGGTGAGGCCAAGCCGGTGCGCTCCACCGACGCCTCGGACGTCGCGATCCAGCTGGCCTACGCGTCGAAGGTCGTGGTGGCGCCCGGCTACGGCATGGCGGTCGCCCAGGCCCAGCACACGGTGCGCGAGCTGGCCGACGAGCTCGAGAAGCGCGGGGTGCGGGTGGACTACGCCATCCACCCGGTCGCCGGCCGCATGCCGGGCCACATGAACGTTCTGCTGGCCGAGGCCGACGTCCCCTACGACCATCTCAAGGAGATGGACGAGATCAACCCCGAGTTCCCGCAGACGGACGTCGCGCTCGTGATCGGGGCGAACGACGTGACCAACCCGGCCGCCCGCGAGCAGGCCGACTCGCCCATCTACGGGATGCCGATCCTGGACGTCGACAAGGCAGGGCAGGTCATCGTGCTGAAACGCTCGATGAACACCGGCTTCGCTGGCATCGACAACCCGCTCTTCTACAACGAGAACACGGCGCTGCTGTTCGGCGACGCGAAGGAGTCCGTGGCGGCGGTGCTCTCGGAGGTGAAGGAGCTGTAGCCCCGGCGATGAATTCGTCCGACGTCACCGGTCTCATGTGGTGGACAAGGAGGACGGAACGTGACCGCCGACCACACCCACAGCCCGACCTGCGCCGTCTGTCACCGCCGCATCGCGATTGGTGAGAGCTATCTCGTCCGCGTGAGCGGAGGCCGGCAGACCGCCGTGCACCAGCACGTCTGCTTCCCGCCCCGGGCGCACAGGCAGAACGTGCGCTAGAGCAGGCTCTCCTGGCCCACGGCCGCGCCGGAGCGCCTCCGGCGCGGCAGGCCCGCCGCCTCGGCGAGCGCGGACTCCACGTCGGCGAGGATGGCCCGCTCCGAGCGCGAGGCCACCACGGGCTCGCTCAGCCCGTCGACGTGCACGTAGGTGCGGCGGCCGTCCCGCCGCTCGGCGCCCTCGATCGGGACGAGCGCGTACACGCGGTCGGCGCGCACGAACTTCCCGTAGCCGAGGGGGATCATGCGGGGGTCGCGCTTGGCCATCTCCTGAATGTAGCCGCATGAGCGGCGGTCTCACCGGGTAGCGGCCAGGCATGCGCGACGACACGCGGACCGACATCGAGAAGGAGAAGGACGAGGCGCGCGAGGAGGTCGAGCGGCTCGAGGAGGATCCGCCCGGGAAAGCCGCGCACGAGCCGGCCGAGCCGGCCGAGCGGGAGGACTAGGCCGGTTCGCGCTCGCGCGTGGCCTCGCCGCCCGCCCCCACCGGCGCGGAGGCGGCCTCCGCGCCGCGCGCGTCGACGTCCTCCTGGAAGAGCCGATCAGCCTCGGCGGCGCGATCGAACGAGGCCCGCTCCAGCAGGGGCGCCAGCGCCGTGCGAAGCACGAGCAGCGGGCGAATCCAGCCCGGCACGACGACCCAGCGGCGTCGCCCGTCGATGCCGTCGGCGACCGCCTGGCCCACCGCCGAGACGGGGTAGGTCCGCTTGACAGGCCCGGGGGTCTCCTGGCGCAGGCTGCCGATCGCCGGATGCGCGTCGGCGCCGCGCACCATGTCGGTGTCGATGAAGCCGAAGTAGCCGACCCCCACGTCGACCCCCAGGCGCTTCACCTCCGACCGCAGCGAGTCGGCGAACGCCTCCGCCCCGGCCTTGCTGGCCGCATAGGCCGCCATCCCGGGGCCGTGGAGCGCCGCGGCGAGCGACGCGATCACGAGCACGTAGCCCTGGCGCTCGATCACGTGCGGCAGGCAGCTGCGCACCGTCCGCCACACGCCCGTCAGGTTGATCTCGAGCGTGCGCTCGAACGCCGCGGGGTCCATCGAGCGGGTCATGCCGGCCGGCGCCACGCCCGCGTTGGCCATCACGACGTCGATGCCGCCGAAGCGCTCGACCGCGCCCTCCACCGCACGCTCGAGAGCGCCCCGGTCGGTCACGTCGCACTCGAACCAGGCCGCGTTCGTGCCGCACTGGGCGGCCACGCGCGCCAGCTCGTCCGGCTCGAGCCCCGCGAGCGCGACGTTCGCCCCGCGAGCGGCCAGCCGCCGCGCCGACTCGGCCCCGATGCCGCGCGCGGCGCCGGTGATGAACACGGTCTTTCCCTTGACGCTCCAATCCATGGAGCGAAACATAGCCCGTTCAGATCGGCTCGACCGGCGCCGGTGCGCCGAGGTGCCAGCCCTGCGCGAGATCGACCCCGTACCGGCGCAGCAGGTCGAGCGTGGCCGCGTCCTCCACGCCCTCGGCCACCGTCCGGACGCCGAGCGCCTCGGCGATCATCACGATCGACTGCACCAGCCGCCGGTCGGCCGGCGAGTCGGCGATGTGGCGCACGAACTCCATGTCGATCTTGAGCTCGCGGATCGGCAGGTGCTTCAGGTAGATGAACGAGCCGAAGCCGGTGCCGAAGTCGTCCAGCGCCAGGCCGCAGCCGAGCCGCTGCACGCGGTCCGCGAACGCACGCACCTCCTCCATGTCGGCCGCCGCGGCGGTCTCGGTGATCTCGAAGGTCAGCCTGGCCGGGTCCGCCCCCTCCCGCTCGAGCCCCTGCTCCACCCGGCTCGTCAGCTCGGGGTCGGCCACCGAGCGGGCCGAGAGGTTGACGCTCACCCGCCGGCCGGCGGCGGTCAGCTCGAGGGCGCGCGAGACCACCCAGCGGTCGATGTCCCGGATGAGGCCGAAGCGCTCGGCGGTCGGCAGGAAGGCGGCCGGCGGGACGATCTCGCCGGTCTCGTCGACCATGCGCACGAGCAGCTCCTCCCCGACGACGTCGCCGGTGGCGAGCTCTAGGATCGGCTGCGAGTGGAGGACGAGGCGCTCCTCCTCGATCGCCCTGCGCACGCGTCCGACCCAGGTCAGGCGCTGACCCTGCTGGCCGGTGAAGGCGGCCACCCGGTCGCGTCCGCCCTCCTTCGCCTCGTAGAGGGCGATGTCGGCGGCCACCAGGGCGTCGCCGGGGTTCTGGGTGGGGCCGGCGTCGAACACGGCGATGCCCGCGCTGGCCGTGACGGGCACCCTGGTCTCGCGCGAGCGCACCGCGTGCAGCAGGCTCACGGCGAGCTCCCGGGCCTCCTGCTCGCCCGCGCCGGGAAGCAGGACGGCGAACTCGTCGCCTCCGAGCCGGGCCGGCAGGCCCTTCGCGCCGACGCGCTCGCGCAGCGACGAGGCCACGCCGCGCAGCACGGCATCGCCCGCCTCGTGGCCGAGCGAGTCGTTCACGAACTTGAAGTGGTCGACGTCCACGATCACCACCGCGCCGCGGCGCCCCGGGCCGCTCCCGCAGCGCTCCAGCTCCTCCTCGAAGCGCCGCCGGTTGACCAGGCCGGTGAGCACGTCGTGGTCGGCGTGGTAGCGGAGGCTGTCCGCGGCCCGCCGCTGCTCGGTGATGTCCACGAGCACGCCCTCCACCAGTCGCGGGCCTCCCTCGCGCCCGGGGATGCTGGTGGCCTCGTCGCGCACCCAGACGACGTCGCCGTCCCGAGCGAGCAGCCGGTACTGGATGTCGAGCCGTCCGCCCTCCCGGTCCACGCGGGCCTCGGCGCTCGCCACGTGGTCGCGGTCGCTCGGATGCAGGCGCCGGAACCACAGCTCCGGGTCCGCCATCCACTCCTCGGCGCTGTAGCCGGTCATGGCCTCGATCTGGGGCGAGACGTAGGTCCAGCGGCCCGCCGGGCCCAGCTCGGCGCTGTAGACGACCACCGGCAGGCGCTCCACGAGCGTGCGATAGCGGCGCTCGGCCTCCTCGACCGCCTCCGCCGAGCGGCGGCGCTGTGTGATGTCGCGCAGGTAGCCCACGAAGAGCGGCGGGCGCCGGTCGAGCCGGGTGATCGTCAGCTCCACCGGCAGGACGCTGCCGTTGGCCCGCACCGCCTCGAGCTCGAGCCGGCGCCCGAGCACCCGCGCCGAGCCGGTCGCGCGATAGCGGGCCAGCCCGCGCCGGTGGGCCTCCCTCATGTCCGGCGGCACGATCAGCTCGGCGAGCTCCCTGCCGATGGCCTCCTCGCGCGCGTAGCCGAAGGTCTGTTCGGCGGCCGGGTTCCACTCGACCACCCGCCCGTCGGCGGCCATCACGACGATGCAGTCGAGCGCCGCGTCGAGGATCGAGCGGGTGACGCCCTCGAACAGGCGGCCATCGCCGACGCTGTGCAGTCGAGCCGCCTCGGATGCCATTGCACCCAGTATCGGCACGGGGGCCTGTAGCCTCGATACCGTGGCCGAGGAGCTGAACCCACGCCAGGCTGCGGAGCTGCTCCGCGACGGCGACGCCCAGCTGGTGGACGTGCGCGAGCCCTACGAGCACGAGGCGGGGCGCATCGCCGGTTCGGTCCACATCGAGCTCGAGCGCCTGCCCGCCGAGGCGGCCTCGCTCGACCGCGAACGGCCGATCCTCTTCTACTGCCGGTCGGGCAGCCGCTCCGCGCTGGCCGCGGACGCCTTCGCCGCGTCGGGCTACGAGGCTCGTAACCTCGACGGCGGGCTCGAGGCCTGGGTTGGCGCCGGGTTGCCGATCGAGCCGAGCGGCGGCCGCGTGGCCTGAGGGCGCTCAGCCCGCGCTGCGCGGCTGACCTTCGTACGGACCGCGGC
>JBOGXT010000178.1:0-5447 GCA_050694635.1 Thermoleophilaceae bacterium | reverse complement strand
CTCCAGCGCCGCTTCCGCGTCCGCCTTCGCCGTCCCGCCCGCGGCGGCGAAGCCCCAGGACCCGCGGGCCCGCACGCGTACGCCGATCCCCTCCGCCTCGAACGAGTCGAGCTGGTCCAGCGCGCCGTTGCGAGTCGCGAGGCGCTCGACCCGTGTGTGCACGAGGCGGGCGTCCGCGTACTCCGCCCGCCTCGCGGCGGCGTCCATCAGATCCTCGAGGAGCTCACGCACGGGCGCCCGCAGGCTAGCGCGGCGGCTCGCTCCCGACCGACCCCTCGAACAGCTCCGCCACCATGTGGCCGTGGCCGTCCGGGTCGCGCACGCACAGCTGCCGGTTCGGGCCGGGGCCGGGCCCTGCCTCGATCTCACCCGGCTCGATCCCGCGGCGCAGCAGCTCTCGCCGGAACGCCTCGATGTCACGCGTGTAGAGGTAGAGGAAGCCGGGGCTCGACTCGTCGGGATCCCAGGACCGCACGTCGTCGACGCGGGCGAGCATCAGCTTCGCCGACGAGGTGGACTCCATCCCGGCGAACTCGAGCCGTCCGTCCGGCTCGTATCGCTTTACCTCCCTGAACCCGAGCGCCTCGTAGAACTCTATCGAGCAGCGTCACGAGCGGCTCGCCCCCGCCGCCTCGTCGTACCAGGTGTCCATGCCCCGGTTAGACCCGCGGCGGGGCGAAGCCAATCGGTTACGACTGCTTGACCGCCGAGATGTCGAGGGTCAGCTTGACCTTGTCGGAGACGAGCATGTTTCCGCTCCCGAGCGCCTGGTTGAAGGTCATGCCCCAGTCGCCGCGGTTGAGCTGGCCGCTCGCCTCGAGGCCGACGCGCTCGTTGCCCCACGGATCGGTCTCGGTGCCCTGGACCTCGGCGTTCAGCACGACCGGCCGGGTCACGCCGCGCATCGTCAGCTCGCCGTGGATCTCGAACGTGTCCTCGTCGAGCGGGCGGATCTCGGTCGACTCGAGCTCGAGCTCCGGATGGACCTCGGCGTGGAAGAAGTCCTCCGAGCGCAGGTGCGTGTCGCGCGCGTCCTCGTTGGTGTCGACCGAGGCGGCCTTCACGGTGCCGCGCGCACGGGCCGAGCCGTCGTCGTCGACCTCGAAGGTGCCCTCGAACTCGCTGAAGGCGCCGCGCACGGTGGCGATGCCGAGGTGCTTGACGGAGAACTCGACGTTCGAGTGGCTGGGATCGACGTTCCAGGTGCCCGTAGGAAGGGTGGTACGGGTGGCGATTGACATGAGTAGCTGCTCCCTCTGGTCAGGAAATGGTTGCAGACTCAATTATTCTGCGTAAGCCGCGCTCCGACCATGGCAGGAGCACGGCAATGCATGGACTTCTCGAGCCGGCGCTACTTGCGCGAGGGTGCGCCCAGCAGGTTGCGCACCTCGCGCACCGCCACCGGCAGCGTGGTGGTGTCGAACACCCGTCCCACGCGGATCTCCGCCAGCGTCTGGAGGCAGCGCTCCGCGGCGGGGTTGAGAGCCACCCACGCGTCCACGCGCTCGTTCGCCGTGCGGCCCGGCGGCGCCTCGCGCAGGACCGCCGCGGTGAGCGCGCGGTGGAGGCCGTAGAGGTCGTCGCGAAGCGCGGCGCGGGCCAGCGCGCGCCAGCGGTCGTCGCGCGGCAGCGCCACGATCTGGTCCCGCAGCCAGTGGAGCTCGAGCCGTTCGCCGAGCCGGAAGTGCACGGCGGCGACCTGCTCGACGTCGAGTCCCGCCTCCTCGGCCACTTCGACGATGTCGAAGGTGGCGAACATCGTGCCGAGGGTCGCCACGCGCAGTGCGAGCGCGGGCGGCACGCCCGCCACCTCGAGCTCCTCGGCGCGCACGGTGAGCGGCTCGAGGTCGGAGGGGCCGAGCAGCCGCGGGACCGCCTCGTAGAGGACGGCCGCGCCCGGCGCGAAGCAGCTCGCCGTGGCACCGATGTCGAGCGGCCGCGGGCGGTTGCGAAGCAGCCAGCGCGAGCACCGCTCGATCAGCCGGCGGCCCGCGAGCAGCATCTCGATCTGGACGCTCGCCTCCACCTGGTTGTCGAGCGCCTCGATCTCGCCCCACTGGGGGCGCATCTCGAAGATGTCGCGCGCGGCCGCGTAGGCGCGCGCGATCTCCGACGCGGGCGCGCCGCTCTCCTCGTGCAGCCGGAACGTGAACGTGGTCCCCCCGCCGTGCAGCATGTTGTTGACGACCTGCGTGGCGATGATCTCCCGGCGCAGCCGGTGGGAGCGCATCAGCTCGCCGAAGCGCTCCGGCAGCGGATCGGGGAAGTAGCGGTCGAGCTCCGCCGAGAGGTGGGGGTCCTCCGGCACGTCGGAGTCGAGCAGCTCGGCGTAGAGGTCGATCTTGCTGTAGGCGAGCGCCACCGCGAGCTCCGGCCGCGTGAGCCCCTGGTGCTCGCGCTTGCGCTCGGCCAGCTCCTCGCCGCCGGGCAGCGCCTCCAGCTCGCGGTCCAGCTTGCGCGAGGCCTCGAGCCGCTCGAGGAAGCGGGAGTGCACGTCGACCATCGCCGCCGCCTGCGCCTCGGCCAGGCTGAGCGTCTCCGACTGCTCGTAGTTGTTCTTCAGCACCAGCTCCGCCACGGAGTCCGTCATCCCGGCGAGCAGCTCGTTGCGCTGCTTGCCGGTCAGGTCGCCGTCGGCCACCGCCGCGTCCAGCAGGACCTTGATGTTCACCTCGTGGTCCGAGCAGTCCACGCCGGCCGAGTTGTCGATCGCGTCGTTGTTGATCTTCCCGCCGGCGGCCGCGTACTCGATCCGCGCGCGCTGGGTCAGCCCGAGGTTGCCGCCCTCGCCGATCGCCCGGCAGCGCAGCTCGCCCGCGTCGACGCGCACGGCGTCGCTGGCCTTGTCGCCGGCGCCGGCGTGCGTCTCGGCGCCCGACTTCACGTAGGTGCCGATGCCGCCGTTCCAGAGCAGGTCGACGGGCGCCCGCAGGATCGCGCGGATCAGCTCGTTCGGCGTGAGCGCCTCGTCGTCCACACCGAGCGCCGCCCGCGCCTGCTTCGACAGCGGCACCGACTTGGCCGTGCGCGGCCATACCCCGCCGCCCGCCGAGATCAGCGCGCGGTCGTAGTCGTCCCAGGACGAGCGCGGCAGCTCGAACAGCCGCCGGCGCTCCTCCCAGCTCCTGGCCGCGTCGGGGTCGGGGTCGACGAACACGTGGCGGTGGTCGAACGCGGCGACCAGACGGATGTGGCGCGAGAGCAGCATCCCGTTGCCGAACACGTCGCCGGACATGTCGCCGACGCCGGCCACGGTGAAGTCCTCGCTCTGCACGTCGTGCCCGAGCTCCCGGAAGTGGCGCTTGACCGACTCCCATGCCCCGCGGGCCGTGATGCCCATCTTCTTGTGGTCGTAGCCGGCGGAGCCGCCTGAGGCGAACGCGTCACCCAGCCAGAACCCGCACTCCGCCGCCACGTCATTGGCCACGTCCGACAGGGCGGCGGTGCCCTTGTCGGCCGCCACCACCAGGTAGGGGTCATCCTCGTCGTAGCGCACGACGTGCGGCGGCGGCGCCACCCTCCCGTCGACGATGTTGTCGGTCAGATCGAGCATCCCGCCGATGAAGGTCCGGTAGCAGGCCTCCACCTCGGCGAGCAGCTCCTCGCGGTCGCCAGTGGCGGGTGGGGGGCGCTTGACCACGAAGCCGCCCTTGGCGCCCACGGGCACGATCACCGCGTTCTTGACCATCTGGGCCTTCATCAGGCCGAGCACCTCGGTGCGGAAGTCCTCGCGCCGGTCGGACCAGCGCAGCCCGCCGCGCGCCACACCGCCGCCGCGCAGGTGCACGCCCTCGGTGCGCGGCGAGTAGACGAAGATCTCGAAGCGCGGGCGGGGAGGCGGCAGCCAGGGCAGGCGCGACGGGTCCAGCTTGAAGGAGAGGCACGGCTTACGCCCGCCGGCCCCGGCCGGCTGGAAGAAGTTCGTCCTCAGCATCGCCTGCACCACGTCCAGGAAGTTGCGCAGGATGCGGTCCTGGTCGAGGCTCTCGACGGCGTCGATCGCCTCCTCGATCGCCTCGACCAGCCGCTTCGCCGTGCCGGCGTCCGTCTGGTCCGGATCGAACCGGGCGCGGAACAGGTCCATGATGAGCCGCGCCACGCGCGCGTTCGTGCCGAGCGCCTGCTCGACGTAGCGGTCGCTGAAGGTGGTGCCCGCCTGGCGCAGGTAGCGGCCGATCGCGCGCAGCACGGTCGTCTCGTGCCATGTCAGCCCGGCGCGCAGGACAAGCCGGTTGTAGCCGTCGCTCTCGGCGTCGCCGCTCCAGACGCGGATGAAGGACTCCTGGAATGCCTCACGCACGAGGTCGGTCTGGAGGTCCTCCTCGCCGCGGTAGGTGAGCCCGAAGTCGTAGATCCAGACGCTCTCGCGCTCGCTCGGGGTGATCTCGTAGGGGCGCTCGTCGGCCACCTCCACGCCCATGTCCTCGAACAGCGGCAGCATCGCGGAGAGCGCGAGCGGCGCGCCCACCCGGAAGACCTTCGCGCGGAGCGCCCCGAGCGGCGCCTCTAGCGGGCGGTAGAGCCGCAGCGCCAGGTCGTCCGGCTGCCGCAGCGCCTCGGTCTGCCCGATGTCGGCGAGCGCCGAGCGCGGCACCCAGTCGGCGCGGTAGGCAGGCGGAAAGGCTTCGCGGTAGCGACGGAACAGCTTGCCGCCGAGCTCCTCGCCGTGCTCCTCCAGGAGCGCCTCCTCGAGGTCGTCGGCCCAGGAGCGGGTGGCCGCCACGAGCAGCGTCTCGATCTCCCGCTCGTCGAGCCGCGGCAGCTTGCCGGGCTCGGCGTAGACCAGATAGTGGAGTCGCACCAGCACGGACTCCGAGACCCGGGTGGTGTAGTCGATGCTGGTGGCGCCGGTGGCCCGCCGCAGGATCCCCTCGATGCGGCGCCGGTTCTCCGTGTTGAAGCGATCGCGCGGAACGAACACCAGGCAGGAAAGGAAGCGGTCGAAGGTGTCCCGGCGGGCGAACAGCCGCAGCCGCTGGCGCTCGCCCAGGTGCAGGATCCCCATGGCGATCCGGAACAGGTCGTCGGTCGAGATCTGGAACAGCTCGTCGCGCGGGTAGCTCTCCAGAATCTCGAGCAGCGCCTTCTCGTTGTGGCTGTCGAGGGGGAACGCAGCCCGGCCGAGTACCGCTTCGACCTTTCTGCGCAGAATGGGAATCGCGCGAGGGCTGGCGTGGTAGGCCGTGTGGGTGTAGAGGCCGAGGAAGCGCCGCTCGCCGACGACCCGTCCCTCGTCGTCGAACTGCTTCACGCCGACGTAGTCGAGGTAGGCCGGCCGGTGGACCGTGGCGCGCGAGTTCGCCTTCGTGAGGTTGAGCAGGTAGGGCTCGAGCGCCCGGGCGCGCACGGCGGGCGGGAGCTTCTCGAAGCCGCGCGAGCTCTCCTGCCCGCGCGCTTGGCGCATCACGCCGAGGCCCGAGCCGGGCACCGAGGCCAGCCGGATCTCG
>JBOGXT010000177.1:0-8800 GCA_050694635.1 Thermoleophilaceae bacterium | reverse complement strand
GGTCGAGCGCGCAACCCTTGAGCACGATGTCGTCCAGGGCGCTCGGGATCGAGGCATCGAGGCTCGAGGGAGGCACGGGCGGCTCCGAGGCCCGCCGCCGCAGGATCTCGGGGCCGGAGCCCTGGAGGGGAGGCAGCCCCGTGAGCACCTCGGACAGGACCGCTCCCGCCGCCCAGATGTCGGAGGCCATGGTGGCGGGCAGGCCCTGCGCCTGCTCGGGGGCCAGGTAGCGCAGGGTCCCCGGGATCCCGCCCGAGGGCATGGTGCGGTCGGCATCGGCAACGACCGCGATCCCGAAGTCGGCCACCTTGACCTTTCCGTCGCGCGCGATCAGGACGTTCTCCGGCTTGACGTCACGGTGCACGAGACCGGCGGAGTGGGCGGCGTCCAGCGCGTCGCACAGCGCGGCGACGATCTCCGCGGCCTGGGCCGGCTCGAGGCAGCCGCGAGCGACGAGCAGATCCCTCAGATCGGTGCCCGACACGTACTCCATCACCATGAAATAGGTCTGGGCGTCCTCGCAGCCCCAGTCGAACACCGCCACGATGTTGGGATGGGACAGGCGGCCGGCGACCCGCGCCTCTTCCTTGAACCGGGCCACGAGCTCGGGATCGGCGGCGAGGCTCGGCTGGAGCACCTTCACCGCTACGGGGCGGTCCAGGAGCATGTCGTGGCCCCGGTAGACCTCCCCCATCCCGCCGCCGGCGCGTTGTAGCCCTGGACGTAGCCACCGGTCACCTTGACCAGTCGCGAGTCGGGGTCGGTCGTGTTGATCTTCCCGGTCGGGGTCTCAGACACCTGGTAGGCGCTCGGCGGACCGCCGCCGAACCGGCGCCCGTCGCGCGAGATCCCGCGTGAGCGGTAGGCCTCGTAAGCCTCGTTCGCGAAGCGCTCGGCGGCGAGCTCCTCCTCGAGGCGGGTGCTTGCCTCGACAAGCCGTGCCTTGCGCGAGCGCGGGATCGGGCGTGCCTCGCGCTCCCGGCGCTCGTCGAGGCGCTGGCGGGCGTCGCGCAGCCAGCCGCGGCGGCCCTGGTTGAGGGCCCTGCCGCGCGGCTTCGAGGGAGGCTCGTCGGCGGGCTCTGAAGCGGCCCGCGGTGGACTCGCGGCCCGCTCTGCATCGAGCGCCTGCTTGGCTTCACGCAGCCAGCGCCGGCGGCCCTCGCTCGTTCGCAGCTCGTCGGGCAGCTCGTCGCCGCGCGCCTCGCCGTAGAGCTCGTCCTCGGCCTCGTCGGTCGCCTTCGCCTCGGCCACGATCTCGCGCGCGATCCGCTCGTAGTCGAGGTTCGCCTCGCGGCTTGCGTTCGCCGCGAGCTTCGTGCCGTCGATCGCCACCACCCCGGTGCTGACGAGCCCCGCCCTCGCGCAGAGCGCAAGCACCGAGCCGAACAGCTCGCCGAGCGCCGCCTCGTGGCGGGCGACGAAGCGGGCGATCGTCGCGTGGTCGGGAACCTGGTTGGCGGTAATCACCCGGTAGGCGATGTCCTGGCGGCAGTGGCGCTCGATCGCGCCCGCCGAGCGCTGCTTGGTCGCATAGGCGTAGAGCAGCAGCGCAACCATCACCGAGGGCTCGTAGGCGGCGCGGCCGTGGCCATCGGCGCGGTACTCGGCGTAGAACTCCCTCAGGTCCACCTCCTCGACGGCCTCGATCACAAACCACGCGAGGTGGTCCTCCGGCAGCCACTCGCGCAGCGACGGCGGCATCAAAAACGCCTGCTCACGCTGACAAGAAATGAAGTTCTGGGCCATCGCGGAATCGTCTTCGCCGGCCCGGACGGAGCGGGGGTTTGAGCGACAGCCTCGACGAGTTGCGAGCGTGGCGTCCGGCTGGGCACGGACGACCCGCAATCCCGGCAATGCAGGTGCGGGGCGGCTGGCGGAGCGGCGCGGGGCGGAGCGCGAGATCAAGCGCGCGCAGGTCTTCCTCAAGATCGGCGGCTCCTAGCCCTAGCACGCGGCGGGGGCGCCGACGAGCGGTGCCCCCGCAGGGGGACGCCGCTCTTGGCGCTTCGCGCTCAGGCCGGCCGCGGTGCGCCGGTGAGGTCGCCGGCGGCCAGCTTGAACACTTCGAACACGGTCGCGTTCGCGCGATCGAGCGAGAGGCCCGCCTTGTCGTAGGCCTCGCTAAGCCGCTCGGAGAGGAAGCGCTCGCGCGCCTCGTTCGAGTCCCAGATGGTGATCACGCGCATTCCCGGGTCGCCTGGACCCGCCACCAGCAGCCGTGCGCCTTCGGGCAGAACCGGCCCCGTGGTGCGCACGTGCGCCATGACCTGCTCCAGCTTCTCGGGGGTCAGATCTGGGTGCTCGAAAATCTGGCAGTACGCCATCGCCTGCTCCTTTCGTTGCCTTCCCGCCTCAGCCGCGGGCCAGGGGCAACGTAGCCTCGGGACCGCGGCGGATCTTCAGTGCAATTGCCGATTCGCTACTGAATGCGCTCGCGCGCCCAGGTGGCGAGCTGCGTGCGGTTGTCGAGCCCCAGCTTGGTCAGCGCGTGTCGCACGTGGCTCTCCACGGTCCGGACGGACAGGTGCAGCCGCTGGGCGATCGCCTTGTTCGCCAGGCCGTCAGCCACCAGCTCGGCGACCTCCAGCTCGCGACCGCTGAGTCCCGAGGGCGACGCCGGCCGCGGAGTCGAGTCGCCGAAGGCGAGCGCCACCGCTTGGTCGGCGGAAAGGCGGGAGCCCTCGGACCACACGCGGTCCGCATCCGGGCCGACGCCGGCCTCGGCGGCAACGCGAGCGCGGTCGAGTCGCTCGCGATAGAACGGCGGGAACACGCCGCCCACTCGCGCCCGCAGGGCCACGGCGGCTGCCGCCACCTTCAGGGCGTCCTCCGGGCGTCGGCGCGCGATCACGCCGGCCTGTCCGATCAGGGCGACGGAGAGCAGCGACGCGTCCCGCGATGGCCGCAGGAAGTCGACGGCTTTGCGGTAGTGGTCGGTGGCGAAGGCCGGATCGGACGCGGACGACTCGACGATCATGCCGAGCCACATGTGACAGGTGCCCTGGCCCCATTGGTCCGCCTCGGCGACGTACAGTTCGAGCGCCGACTCGATCAGCTCCTTAGCGCGGTCGACCTCGCCGGCCATCACGTACGATATCCCGAGCACAGACAGGGCGCGGCCCTCCCCAATTTGAATACCCAACTCGTGGTGTAGGTCCCGGCTCGCCGTCAGGTGCTCTCGGCCGGCTTCCACGGCGCCGCTGAGCGTGGTCCACAAACCCTGGAAGAAACGCGTCCAGGCCTCGAGCACCGGGTCGTCGAGGCGCGTGCTTAGCTCCCGCGCCTGAGCCAGGACGCGATCCGCCTCGGCGAATTCGCCCACCATCGCGGCGAACTGGCTCGCCGCGATCTGCGTCTCGACCCGGTAGCGGTCCTGGTTGTCGCAGCGCTCGAGCAGCAGCGGAGCCAGCCGAGCACCGTCGGCCTGGCCAAAGCGGAAGAACAGATCGCGGGTGGCGCCCATCACCCGGGTTCCTGCGCATGGGTCCGCATCCAGCGACCACTCCAGGGCCGCGCGCACGTTCTCGTAGTCGTCGTCCAGCTGGTTCACGAACCATTGCTTGCCGGTAGCGCGCCATTCCTCGCGCGCCACGTCCGCAAGTGACGCGAAATGACGGAAGTGGCGCTCCCGGGCCGCATCCAGATCGCCGGCGTCGGCAAGCAGCTCGTGGGCGAACTTGCGCACCGTCTCCAGCAGCCGGTATCGCGTCCTTCCCCGCGGGCTCTCCATGACGGTGACTAGCGACTTGTCCACCAGCCGGGCCAGCACTTCGAGCGACAGCCAGGGGCCGAGCGCCGAGGCGGCGTCGCCGTCGAAGCCGCCGACAAAGACGGCGAGCGTGCGGAACGCATCCTGCTCAGCGGGATCGAGGAGCTCATAGCTCCACTCGACTGTGGCGCGGACGGTTCGGTGGTGCGCGGGCGCCAGCCGGCCTCCGGCTCCGAGCACGCCAAGCTGCGTCTCGAGGCCGGCAAGTATCTCCTCGGGTGACATGACGCTGACTCTCGCCGCCGCCAGCTCGATGGCCAGCGGCAGCCCGTCGAGACGCTCGCACAGACGAGTGATCGTGGCGTCCGTGTCGGCGCCGGGCAGGAAATCCGGCTGGCGCTGCCGGGCCCGCCCCACGAAGACCCGGTAGGAGTCCTCGGGCCCGAGCGGATCGACGCGCCAGATCGTCTCACCGTTGACCTCGAGCGGCTCGCGGCTGGTGGCCAGTATCCGGACCCCGGCGCATGAGGTGAGCAGATCGGCCGCGAGCTCGGCAGCCGTATCAACCACGTGCTCGCAGTTGTCCAGGACCACCAGTAGGTCGCGACTCACGAGGTAGCGGCGCAGCGCAGCGGTTGGCGTGGTTCGCCGCGGGGTGCGGACATCGAGCGTGCGCGCCGTCTCGGCGGCCACGTCGGGTGTTCCGCCGCCGGCCGTCAGATCCACGAGCCAGACACCGTCCGGGCGTCGACCCGACTGAGCCCTGGCGAGTTCGAGCGCGAGCCGGGTCTTACCCACGCCCCCCGGTCCGGTGAGCGTCACGAGCCGCGTCCTGCGCAGGGTCTCACCGATCGCCGAGAGCTCACGCGCGCGACCTACCAGCGAGGTAAGCGGCTCCGGCAGGTTGTGCTCGACCGCCGCGGCGCGTGACATGGTCGTAGCCATTGCTGCGACGATCGTAGCCCCAGCCCCCAAGACCGAAGAGCCCGACGCCCGCGGGACTAGGACTCGAGACTGGGGACTACCCGGTGATCGGGACCGCGGACCACGAACACCACGCTCCGGCCCCTCACGAATCCGCCCTTGGTGGCCCGCACGCCGCGCCGGCCCGAGGCGCTCGACCTCTCGCAGCGCTACACGGGCACCTTCAGCGACGACGGCAAGACGATCTCCGGAGCCTCGGAGATTCGCCACGACGGCGCGACCCGGGAGCACGACTTCGGTCTGACCTACACCAAAATCGAGTAACCGGTCGAATGCGGCGCGTGCGTTTCGCGCAATAGCGAGCGTCTCGCATGGCGAGCCGCACGCTCCTGCTCCGGACGAGGTGCGGTCGTGTCGGCTGACGCCGACCTGTCTTCTGCTTCCGGGCGCCGAGCGATAGCGCCGCGTAGAGGTCCCGCTCGAAGCAGGCGGCGTCTGGGGTCGTCTTCTGCGGTTCTCCAGTCGACGTATCGAGCTGGTATAGCCAGCCCCGTCGGTCGCCAGCCGGTTCTGCAAACCGGGCAAGCAGGAATGCCGGCACATAGTGATGCCGGCGCGTCGTTGTCGCCGGCATATCGCGGCTGCGTTGGGCAATCTCAAGCAACTCGCGAGCGAGCGGCCCGCCGACGCCTTCGTGCATGGTCTCCACACTAGGTATCCATCTGGGGCGCGAGGATCCTGTCGGACGACATCGGGGGCCCGCGGAGCCGCCCCGCGAAGGCATGCCGGCTTCCGGCCGGTCCAGGCGCGTCGGCTGTCCGACTCGGATGTGCGGAACGTGCGAGCGCGACCGCGAACTCGCCTCCCGGCCGCCATCCCGAGCCGGCTGTCTACTGTGCGTGGCGATGGCATTCGCTCTCGACCCTCAAGCTGTTGCCGACGCCGCGGAAGCGGAAGATCAGCACTATGCCGTCCCTAACTTCGACGGTCTCTCCGATGTCGTAGTCGACTATCCGGAGAACCGGCTGCAGGTCATCCGCGACCGCGACCTCCAGCGCACCTACCTTGATGCCTTGATGGACCTCCACCTCCTCGTCGAGGAGTACCGCTTCGAGGCACCGCCGGCGCTGGCGGTACTGCGCGACTACGTCGTCAAGCGAGACCGTGGTGAGACGCCCGTCGTCAAGCTGTCCGGCGACGAGCGACTGGACCGGATGCCGTGGCCGGCCGAGACGCTCGTTGTCATGCGGCGTTATGCACGCGAGCCGCCAAGCGCCGCCGAACTCTTCGAGCGCCCCCATCAGCAGATCAGCGGTGGGCGCATCCTCTCACGGTGGTTTGCCGCGCAGCTAATCGACTCGGCGCTATACCGCGGAGTCGCTGCCTGCGCCCGCCTCGCCATCCTTCTTCGCTGCGAAGCCCGGCTCTCCGTTGAGTTGACCAAGAGCGGTGAGCGCCGCCAGCCCTCCTTTACGTCGGCCGCGCTCAACGAGCTCTCGACCTACTACGCAGCGGTGCCCGAGTGGCAGGCGTTGCGAGAGCTAGCGGTCAATCCCCTCTTCGACTTCATCAAGCAGGAGCGCAATGGCTTTACGCACGAGCGGCGCTGCCCGTCCGAGCTCCACGGCGAGCGGGCGATCGTCTACGGAAGTCAAGGTCAAGCGCCCGAAGAGGTCGTCCCCGCGATGGACGCGCAAGCGCACCTCGCGTTGGCGCCCGCGTTCTACAACGAGGTGCTCGTCCCGGCCATCCGGCTCACTCGCGCGGTCATCGTCGCCAGCGCCACCACTCGCTCGGTCACTGACGGCTGAATCGCCGCGCACCTCCAGGCGTCTACATCTCGACGATTTGGGCTTGATGACTCCCGTGCTAGGGCGAGCGGCGCGAGGCTGTTCGCGTTGGAATCCCGCGGTGCTCCGCCGCAACGGCGGGAAAGGAGATGTCGAGACCGCGGCCGAGGGCGTCGGCGATGTTCGCGAGCTGGCCGAGAGTGAGGTTGCGCGTGCCGGCCTCGACGCCGGCGATGTACGGGCGCTTGACGCCCATCCGCCGGGCGAGCTCTGTCTGAGTCAGCTGTTGTTCCTCGCGCGCGAGACGGATCTCCATGCCGAGGCGCGCCGCGGTCGCGTCCGAGACGTGCGTGCGCGGCATCAGGCGCCGGCGGCGAGCGCCTCGCTGCTGACGGTCTCGGAAGCCGAGTCCGTGGTCACGCGGCAGACGAGGTCGCCGCTGCGAAATGCCTGAGGCAGGTTCCGCGCCCAGCGCTCCGGGTCGGCGTCGAAGGTCACGCTCTGTCCGGTTTCCGTGTCCAGCACCACGATGTCGCGCGCCTCGGCAAAGGCCTCGTCGCCTTCCACTGCCATGTGCGTACCGTCGATGCGCAGCGTCGCCACGACGTTCCAGCGCAGCTCGCCGTCCTGGCGATCCGGGACCGCGAATTCGAGTTCGATCATCGGGTCCTCCTCCGAGCGATGCCGTTGCCTTCCGCCATGGTAACCCATTGGGTTATCCCCGGAATCGGCATCTACACAACACCCTTGAGCAGCACGACGCCGAGATCCAGCATGCGTTGAGCGCGCCACCGCAGTCGCTCAGCGCGATCGGGCTCGAGGATTCCCGCGAGGCCGAACAGCTCGCCATCGTCGAGCAGCCGTCCGAGCAGCTCGCGCTCGGCGTCCGTGATCTGCGGGTGCTTCCGACGTCTGAACTGCTGGAAGTAGGCGCCCCGGCAGAGCGAGCCCTCGACAGGGAAGCTGAAGCCGTGATCGAGGAGTCCCAGCCGGCCATTCACGTCGTCCCAGCGGAACTGCCCGGCGTGCCGGTCTTGGTTTCCGATCAGAGCGTCCAAGAACCCCGCCGCGAGAGCATCGTCACGCGCCTCACGCGTGACCCGCGCGCCCCTGAACGACACGCCCTCATGCTTCAGCGCGAGGGACCCGTAGCTCCACGACTTCGGATCCTCATCCGGAGGGCCTGCCGCGCGGTACACCGTCACAGCCACCAGTCGGTCGTACGGCTCGCCGAGGCTCTTGGCGAGCTGCCACGCCGCGCACTCGCAGACCGCCGGCGTGTCCAGCGAGTGTCCGTAGTCGCGGGCAATCCTCGGAACGATCCCGTCATGAGGCTTGTGAAAGGCGACCAGATCCGGCTCGATCTCCACGTAGAAGGTGCTGTTGCAGCCGGCCGTCGCCGTCTGATGCGGCTCGTACACCTCGATCGCGCCCTCGAGAAGCGCGCGCTCGATCGGATGCGAGCCCTGCAGCTCCAGAAGCCGTTCGATGCGGTCGAGGTGCGACACCGCAGGCCAAGCTAGCGGCGGCTAAGGACGGCTCGCCGGGGTTCAAACGTTGGTTCAATTCCGAGCAGATCCGGGCCGACCCGAGCCAAGCTGAGCCGCTCTTCGAAGCGGTTTCAGGCCTGACAGACCGGGACTCTGGCGGCCTACGGAACCGAAGGTCTCAGGTTCGAATCCTGACGGGCGCGCTAGCCACGGACGGCCATAGGGCGGCATCCTCGATCTCGAGCGCCGCGTCTCGTCGGAGCTGCCGTACCGGCAGGTCTGCTGGAGACCTAGGATTGCCTCGTGGACCTCGTCGCGTTCATCGATCGCTACGACCGGGCGTGGAACGACCAGGACGTCGACGCGATCATGTCCATGCACGCCCCCGACATGGTGTTCGAGAACCACACCCGCGGAGTGCGCGCCGAGGGCGAAGCCGTCCGCGAGCTGCTCGAGTCCACCTTCGCCGACCAGCCCGACCTGCGGTTCCGCGGTCGCCGGCGCTACGTGGGCCCGGACTTCGTGGTCAGCGAATGGACCGCGACCGCCACGGACGCGGAGGGCCGCGCCATCGAGTGGGATGGCATCGACGTGTTCCCCTTCCGTGACGGCCTGATCGTCCGCAAGGACGTCTACTCCAGCTCCCACGCGCCGCGCCCGCTGTAGCGGCGGTGGAGTCGCGGATAGGGCTACGAGGTCATCACGCTCTCGAACTGCGTGGCGGCCACGTCGGCCAAGGAGCATGAGAACGCGATCCGCTTCGACTACCCGATGCTCTCCAAGGTGATGTCGTCGCAGGCGCTCACCGAGGAGCTCCGCGGCGCGCCCGTCGCAGCCGACTGAGCGGCAACCGCGGCGACCGCGGCCCGCAGCGATGGCACCGGGTC
>JBOGXT010000176.1:0-3291 GCA_050694635.1 Thermoleophilaceae bacterium | reverse complement strand
CCCGCAAGGCCGAGATGGCGGACTCACTCTCGCTCGCCTTCCTCGTCCTGCTCGAGAGCCTGTCGCCCGAGCAGCGCGCCGCCTTCCTGCTGCGCGAGGTGTTCGACGAGCCCTACGACCGGATCGCCGAGATCGTCGGCACGAGCGAGCAGAACGCCCGCCAGCTCGCCGCACGCGCCCGCCGCCACGTGGAGAAGCGGCGCCCCCGCTTCGAGGCTTCGCGCGAGCAGCGGGAAGAGCTCGCGACCCGCTTCTTCGCAGCCGCCGAGGAGGGCGCTCTCGAAGGGCTAGAGGAGCTCCTGCCCCACGACGTGGTGCTCCGCGCCGACGGCGGCGGCAAAGCACCCGCCCTCGCACGTGCCGTCCACGGCCGCGCCAGGGCCGCGCGCACGCTGACCGCTGGGCTCAGCGCCCTCACCCGCTTCGGCATCACCTCACGCCGCCAAGAGGTCAACGGGCAACCGGGTGCGCTCTTCCACGTGTCGGCGGGCCCGTGTGGCGAGCTGGCGGGCGTTCTGCTCGCTGGTGCCGACGATCTCAGCGATCCGGTCGTAGGGCTCGTCGAACACCTCGCGCAGCAGGAACGCGGCGCGCTGCTCCGGTGACAGGCTCTCGAGCAGGACGAGGAAGGCGAGCGACAGCGAGTCGGCCATCTCGGCCTTGCGAGCGGGATCGTCGTCGGCGCTCGCCACGAGCGGCTCCGGCAGCCACTCGCCCACGTAGGTCTCGCGCCGGACCCTCGCCGAGCGGAGGTGGTCGAGCGCGAGCCGCGAGACCACCGTCGACAGGTAGGCGCGCGCCGACTCGATCCGCTCGCCGCCCGCGCGCGCCCGGTGCAGGCGCAGGAACCCCTCCTGCACCACGTCCTCCGCCTCGCTCACACTGCCGAGCATCCGGTAGGCGATCGCGAACGCCGACGGGCGGAGCTCGTCGAACTCCTGCTCGATCATCGCTCAGCCGAGTCCCTGCGCGAAGCCCTGCCGCCAGCTCGCATAGCGCGGCTTCCAGCCGAGCTCGCGCTTGGCCTTCTCGTTCGAGGCACCCCGCGCCTCGGTCATCATGAGCGTTGCCATCTCACCGGCCACCAGCCGCCCCAGCCAGCGCGGCACACGCCTTGGTGGCTTGGCACCCAGCGCGCTCGCCAGCACCGGCAGCCACTCCCGCACCGGCGCGGGGTCGTCGTCGACGACGTTGTAGACACCCGGCCGGCCGCGCTCGACCGCCACCGCGGTCGCCGCCGCGGCGTCCTCGATGTGGACGTGCGACCAGACGCCACCACCGTCGCCGACGATCGGGAACCGACGCTTGCGGACCGGCCCGGCCATCACCGCATCCGGAGCCAGGCTGATCCCCGTCCCCGGACCGTAGAAACCGCCATAGCGCAACGCGAGACCCTCGCCCCACTCGATCGTCGTCACCGCCTCCTCCAGATAGAGGATCGCCTCCAACCCCGTCTGCCGAGGGTCGGGATCGAGGGAATCGACCTCGGTCTGCACCGGCCCGCCCGTGCCGGCGAGCCGGAAAGCCCCAAAGCTCTGCGCCACGAAGCGCCGTGCCCCCACGGCGCGGCCGGCCGCCAGGAGATGGTCCGTCGCGTCGGTACGCAGCCGGTTGGTCATCTTCGTCATGGAGGAACGGTCGGGGTGCCGCGCGTCACGGATGCTCATCTTCCCGGACAGCGCCGTGAGCTGATGCACGATCACCTCCGGCTCGGCGGAGGCCACCGCCTGGGCGACCGCGTCGGGGTCGAGAGCGTCGGCCACGACCGGCCGCGCGCCGAGGCTGCGCACCAGGTCTTGCTTCGATGCGCCCCTGGTCATCCCGACCACCTCATGGCCTCGCGCCACGAGCTGCGGGACGAGCGCCCTGCCGAGAACGCCTGTAGCGCCGGCGACGAAGACCTTCATGACTGCTCGTTCCGTCTCATTGCCCTCTGAGACGAGATAGAGGCGCCGCCTGTGACAGTACTCGGCGCTCGGTGCTCAGCGCGCGCACGCCCGATCATGGGCAGAGAAGAGCGTCGAGGTAGTGAAGGGGCACCCGAGACGCCCGCAAAGAGCGAGCGGGCCCAGTCCGAGTCTCCCTGCCGGTGACGCCCGCTTTCCTCTCCGGTGCGGGAGCCCGTCAGCGCGCGGCCGGTGCTCTCGCGGCTCGTCCGGTGCGACAGTGCACCGCCTTCCCCGCCGCGCGTTCTTTGACGCCTAGGAGCGTCGAGCGAACCGGCGAGCCAAAGGGGTCTTCAGCAGCTCTCTGAACTGCGAGAGAGGCATGTCGTCGGGGATGAGACCTCTACCGCCACACATAAGGCATTCCTTCGTCGTGTCGTCAACGACGTGTCCGGCCTCAGAGACTGTCTCGACGAAGCCCCGACCGCCGCACTCTTGGCACGGCAGCTTGACGGAGATCGTTAGCTCGGCCGAAGAGTGCTGCCCACCGTGCATCTCTGAGGAATCTAGCTTAGGCCGCGGGGGGTGCGAGCCGTCCCCTTCGCCGCGTACCCAGGAGAACTGGCCCCGCAGTCGATCCCGTTTGCCTCAATAGTGCGTTGCCTCGTCGCGCTGGTCGCGCGTCGGCGTAATACCGCTTCATCAGCCGGGATTGTTGGCCACAGGGCCAGCTAGCGGATGGTACTCCGCTGAGCACGCTGGTGGGGACGGGATTCCCGTCTTGGCGCTGCCCGACCAGGCGGCGGTGTTAGTCCTGGATCTCGAGCCAGCGCAGCCAGCCCAGCTTGTTTGACTTGTCGGCCGGGACGGCCTGGTCGAGGGCAGCGAGCAGTGCCTGTTTGCCCTGCTGGTGCGTGACGTCGTCCGGGAAAGGTAGGCGTAGGACCCGCGTTCCCGGTCAATCCAGAACCCGTCACTCACGAGTCGCCCGGGCGAGGGCATCGGCGGCCGCGTTGGCGACCTTCTCGGCCTCGGCCTGGTCGGCGCCGGGCTTGCGGAATGCGAGCACGGTCTCCGTCATATGGAGCACCGGCAGCCTACGCCTGCGCCGAGGACTCCGCCACCGCCCCCTGACAGTGGCCGTGGGTCGAACGGGGTCAACCGGCCGGCCTCACCGGCGGGGTGGGCTTTTGGGGGCGTACGCTCTGGTTGTCGTGACGGCGCGGGCGACCGACTGGGGCTTGGCGTTGCTGGTCGGGTTTCTGTTCGCGACCGGCGTGATGACCTTCTTCGCCGGCCAGCGGGGCGATGCCTGGGTCTTCGGCGCGCACGGCGTCGGCGGAATCGCGCTGGCCGGCGTGCTGGGCCGGAAGCTGCGCCGGGTCTGGCGGCGCCTGGCGCAGCC
>JBOGXT010000175.1:0-4479 GCA_050694635.1 Thermoleophilaceae bacterium | reverse complement strand
GGCCTCCTCCGCGAGGTGCCGACCGAGGAAGAGCGTGCCGCCGAGAATGAGCAACCGCACAGTTGCACATCGTAGCCGTTCTTCGCCACCCCGCGGTCCTCCGCAGCGGCGCGGCCCGAGGTGGTATAGCTGGGCCCTCGGCCGGTCTCTTTCGGTCCGATCCCGATGGGAACGTGTGTTCCCTCTCGATTAGCGTGGAGAGGCATCCGCGCCCCTGCGGGCCGCGCCGCACCAACGCAACGGCTCAACCGCCGTTAGGATGATCGGCCCGTGGCGGCCGATGATCACTGCGAGGTTCTCTGCCTCGATCTCGAGACGGCCGAGGCGCTGCGATCGCGCCGCCTCAGCGCCGCGGAGGCATTACGCGTCGCCGGGCAGGCCAAGGCGCTCGCCGACCCGACACGGCTGACATTGAGCGCCTCTCTGGCAGAGGGGGGCGAGCTGTGCGTCTGCGACTTGGCGTGGGTCGTCGAGCGAGCCGAGAACCTCGTTTCGCATCATATGCGCCTGTTGCGCTCGGAGGGACTCGTGACGAGCAGGCGCGACGGCAAGATGGTCATGTACTCGCTGACCGAGCGAGGGCGCGAGCTGCTCGCGGCGACGCTGGCCGGGGAGGCCGTGACCTGAGCGAGGTCGCCCTTCCCACGCTGCCGCAGGGACCGGCCGCCCGGCGGGAGCCGGCGCCGAGCGCAGAGTGGCTGCGGGCGGCCCAGCGAGCACGTGCGCTCTCCTGGCTGAGCCTCGTGTGGATGGGGGCGGAGGGCGCGATCGCGATCACCGCCGGGGTCCTCGCTGGGTCGATCGCGCTGATCGGCTTCGGCATCGACTCGACGATCGAGGGAGTGGCCAGCCTCGTGATCGTCTGGCGCTTCACCGGTCACCGACTTCTCTCTCAGGCCGCGGAAGAGCGCGCGCAGAGGCTCGTCGCCGTGCAGTTCTTCCTGCTCGCGCCCTACGTTGCATTCGAGGCGGTCCTACACCTGATTACCGGCCGCCAGCCCGAGATCAGCGTCCCGGGCATGGTGCTCACGGCGACGAGCCTGATCGGGATGCCGTTCCTCGGCATCGCCAAGCAGCGCCTCGCCGACACCCTCGGGTCCTCCGCGACGCATGGCGAGGGCGCGCAGAATCTGCTCTGCGCCTACCTGGCCGGCGCGGTCTTCATCGGCCTTGCCGGGAACGCCGCACTCGGCTGGTGGTGGCTCGATCCGATCGCCGCCCTCTTGATCGCTGGCGTCGCGGTCCGGGAGGGTCTCGAGACCTGGCGAGGTGAAGGCTGCTGTGCCGTGCCGCACCTCAACACACCCGCCGCGCCTCACGACGACTGCTGCGACTGAGGGCAATCCGCCAGACCCTTTCGTGGCTGGGATCCGTCAGCCGCCTCGTAGTCCTTGTCTCCACTCCAAATCGAGTGGGGAACATTTGTTCCCTTTCGATTCGGATGGAGGCGTTCGGCGCGAGATCTAGGCCGTGAGCGAGGCGCTGCCGCTGGGGTCGTCGTGTGGGGTTGCTCGGCGGCGTGGCCGCCGGCAAGGTGTGTGCGTTCGCGTAGCCGGTCGGCCCAGGCGCGGCCGTCGGTCTGGCCGCGCAGGTCGAGCGCCGTGAGCGCGAGCGGTTTGTTCATGCGGGCGAGGTTGGTGAGGACGCCGGCGCGGTCGGCGAGTCTGCGCTTGACCTCGGCCGGCGACGCCTCGACGGGCGTGGTCGAGTTCGGGACGCGCGAATCGCGCGTGGCTGCTGCCTGATGTTCCACCAGCGCGTCGTGGTGGTCGATCCAGCCCCGCAGCGCGGTGAGCGCGCCGTGCGTTCGGGCTCGGTGCTCGTGTTCCTCCACTGAAGCGCGGCTCGAGGACCGTAGCGATGCTTCCGCGGAAACGTCCTCGCCGCGCGCGCCGGTCTCGAACGCGGATGCTCTCGTGCTCATGGCCGACACCCTCCTCGGCTCAGGTCCCGGCGCCCGGCGGGGCGGAGAGCGGTACCAGGTTGTCGTGCATGTGGAGGCGGAAACGCTCGCGGGCGACGGCGAGAACGGCGTCTGCGAGCTTGAACGCGGCTCCTCGCTCCATCCGGAGACCGCCCGCCGTCTTGCCTGCGACTGCGGTCTGGTGCGAATCCTCGAGCGCGACGGCCGGCCCCTCTCGGTCGGGCGGAAGTCGAGGAGCGTGCCGCCTGCCCTCAGACGGGCGCTGCAGAGCCGTGACGGGGGTTGCCGCTTCCCCGGCTGCTGCGAACGCCGCTTCGTGGACGCCCACCACATCGCGCACTGGGCGCGCGGAGGACCGACCGATCTCTCCAACCTCGTTCAACTCTGCCGTCACCACCATCGCCTACTGCACGAGGGTGGCTACCAGATCGAGCGGAGATCGCGCGGCGGTCTCGTGTTCCGTAGACCGGATGGCCGCAGGCTCGCGGCCCGCCCTGTCAGCGGACGCGGCGATCACCGCGAGCCGGCGCGCCAGAACGCTCGTCGGAGCCTTTCGATCACCCCCGCGACCTGCGTACCGAACTGGGACGGCGCGCGCGTCAATCACGGGTGGGAGATCGAACGGCTCAGCCGGAAGGATCCCCGCTTCCCACCCGACTGACGCGCTACGACGCCGGACGCTCCGATGGCCCCACGTGCTTCTCGAGCCACGCGACCAGCGGGCGCGCGGACTCGAGCTCGCTGCGGACCCGCTCGTCGCAGGCCGGCTCGTGCAGCCAGGGCTCGAGCGAGTGGCGGTTGTAAGCGGCGAGCTCCTTCAGGCGGAGGCGGTCGATGCGGGGATGGTCGATCGGGAAGCCGCGCGGGGCCCGCTTGAGCGAAGGCGGCGCGAGCTGCATGCCCGCAGCGCCGGCCGCCTTGACCGCCCGCTCGAAGCCGGCCGCTCGGCGGCCGTCGTCGATCGTGCGCCGGAAGCGCTCGAGCTGGTCGGAGGCGGGGTGGTGGAGGCCGGCGGCCACGAGCAGGCCGTCGAGCGAGAGCTCGAAGTAGTAGCCGCCCGCGCCGCCGTAGCCGATCGCCACGCCCACCTGCTCCTTGATCGGCGGACGCATATGGAAGCGGGTGTCGTTGTAGGGGCGGAACATGTGCGCCTCGCCGAGGTGCGAGAGCTTTAGCGCCAGCTCGCGCGCGGGCTCCACGAGATGCGCGTCGTAGCGGCCCCGGTTGGCCTTGAACCAGTCGCGATGGTTGTTGGCCTCGAGCTCGCGCAGGAACTCGAGCGCTTCTGGCGGCCACATGCCGAGAGAGGGTACGTGTCAGCCGACGTGGCCGGCCGGCATGCGCGTGTCGTGCTCGCACTGCTCGGGCTGCCAGCCGGGCACGGCGTTTCCGTCGGCCGGGATCCCGCCCGCGGACTTCAGCATCCGCGCCATGTGGACGACGTTGTGCGCCATCCACCTGGTGGTCTTCTGCGTGTACGCGTGGTGCTCGCCGCCCGCCTCGATGTAGGAGGGGCTGGGGCCGGCCTCGCCGAGCCAGTAGGTGTTGGCGTTGGGCGGGATCGTCAGCCCCAGGTGGGAGAGGCTGAAGAGGGTGTTGGCCGCCGCGTCGTGGGCGCCGTCCTCGTTGCCGGTCACGACCACGCCGCCGACCTTGCCGTAGAGCGGGTACTGGCCCTTCTCGTTGGTCGAGTTGTAGGTGCCGTCGAGGCGCTCGATCACCATCTGGCAGACGCTCGAGCGCACGCCGAACCAGATCGGGGTGCCGACGATGACGATGTCGGCGCCGATGATCTTCTCGAGGATCGTGGGCCACTCGTCGCCGTCGCCCATGTCGGACGAGACGCCGAAGGGGATGTTGTGGTCGACCACTCGCACGGTCTCGCACTCCACGCCCTGCTGCTCGAGGATCGCGATCGCCTTGTCCATCAGCGCCTGCGTGTTGGAGACGGCGGGCGACTTCTTGATCGTGCAGTTGAGGAGGACGGCCTTCAGCTCCATCGCGGTAGTCCATCGTCGCTCGCAGTTATTACGTGCACGTAACGCCGCGGGCGGGGGGGCGACCAAGAGCGCATGCGCGAGCGGCTTCTTGACCTGATCGAGCGCAGCGGGGTCGGCGCGGTCGTGCTGCGCCGTCCCGAGAACTTCGCCTGGTACACGCGTGGCGGCAACAGCCGCGTGGAGTACGCGGCGCCCGAGGGCGTGGCGGACGTGGTGGTGACGCCGGACGCCGAATGGGTGCTGACGAGCACGATCGAGGCGCCGCGCGTGCGCTCGGAGGAGGCACGCGGCTTCGAGGTCGTGGAGTACGCCTGGGAGGAGGGCCCGGCGGAAGCGCTGCGCGAGCTGGTGGGCGACGTGCCGATCGGCGCGGACGTGCCGCTCGGCGGAGCGCCGCGCTGCTACGGGTCCGGCGAGGCCGCGGGAGCGGCGCCGGGAATCGACCTGCGCGAGGAGCTGTCCGCCCTCAGGCGCGTGCTCGACGCCGAGGCGATCGAACGGCTGCGGGGCATCGGCGCCGACCTCATGGCCGCCCTCGCCGAGGTCGCCGGAGGG
>JBOGXT010000174.1:0-20195 GCA_050694635.1 Thermoleophilaceae bacterium | reverse complement strand
CTCCCGGCGCAGGCCGGCCGCGCCGTCGAGCGCCGCGTCGGCGCTGCGCTCGGGGTGGGCCACCAGCACGCCGAAGCCACGTGCGCGCAGCTCGGCCGTCGCGGCGTGGAAGTCCTCGCCGATCCCCTCGAACGGCGCCTCGACGAGCAGCCACCGCGCGCCGGGTGGGCCCTGCGCGAGCATGTCGAGCTCGTCCTGGCGCAGGCGGAAGACCATCTCGTGACCGAGCTCGGCGCCGCAGCCGACCCGGAGCGGGACGTTCGCCGCCCCCAGCGAGGCGCGCAGGTCGCGCACGCGCGCGTCGATCTCGCGGGCGTCGGTGGGGCCGAGGTCGGCGCGGACGTGCGGCGTGGCCACGATCGCGCCGGTGCCCACCGCCAGCGCCGCCCGTGCCAGCTCGAGGCTCTCGGGGAGGTCGGCCGGCCCGTCGTCGACGCCCGGCAGCAGGTGAAAGTGGAGGTCGACGTGGTCCATCCCACCTTGGAGCTTCGGCGCGCCACCGCGGCTTCCCGTGATTTTCCTGTGACCGGCGCACGGCCGGGCCATTGCCATACTTCGCCGCCGCCATGTCCACGAACCAGCGAATCGCGCTGGTGGTGGCGGCGCTCGCCGTCGCCGTCCTCG
Organism: Thermoleophilaceae bacterium; assembly: GCA_050694635.1. Taxonomy (GTDB): domain Bacteria; phylum Actinomycetota; class Thermoleophilia; order Solirubrobacterales; family Thermoleophilaceae; genus JACVRW01. The sequence goes on along the minus strand of JBOGXT010000174.1, from coordinate 19,571 downwards.
CGTTCGTCATCGCCCAGCCGGGCGACGACGAGGAGGGCGGCGAGAGGGCCGCGACCACGCCGGCGCAGACCGAGCCGACGGAGGCCGAGGAACCGCCGCCGCCCTCGCCGGAGCCGGAGGTCGCCCGCATCCGGATACGCGGCGGGAGCGTCGTCGGCGGCGCTCAGGACATCGAGGTCGAGCGTGGCGACACCGTGCGCATCGTCGTCGCGTCGGACGCCGCCGACGAGATCCACCTGCACGGCTACGACATCACCAGGAACGTCGCGCCGGGCCAGCCGGCCCGCTTCCGCTTCAAGGCGAACGCGGAGGGCGCGTTCGAGATCGAGAGCCACGTCGCCGAGGACGCCGGCAGGGACCCGCTGGTCGCCCGCCTCGTGGTCGCGCCCTCGTGAGCATCATCGCCCACGGGCTCGTCGCCCGGTCCGACCTACCGATCCCGGAGTGGCTGTTCGGCTGGGCCGCCGCGATGGTGCTGGTCGTCTCGTTCGTCGCGCTCGCCGTGCTGTGGCCGGAGCCGCGCCTGGAGGGCGAACGCTGGCGCCCGCTGCCGGGGGGCCTCGGCCGGGTCCTCGCGAGCCGGCCGGTCGAGCTCCTGTGCGGGGCGATCGGCGCCGGGCTGCTGGGCGTTGTCATCTACGCCGGGCTGCGCGGCACGCAGAGCCCGACGGCCAACTTCGCGCCCACCTTCGTATACGTGATCTTCTGGCTTGCCCTGGTGCCGGTCAGCGTGCTGTTTGGCGACGTCTTCAAGTCCTTCAACCCCTGGCGGGCGATCGGACGGGCAGTGGGCTGGCTGGCGGGGAAGGCCGCGCGCGCCGACCTGCCCGCACCGCTCACCTATCCGGAGCGGCTCGGCCACTGGCCGGCCGCCGCGGGCGTCTTCGCCTTCGCGGTCATGGAGCTCGTGGCCTCGAACGGCGACCGCCCGGAGAACCTCGCCGTGGCGGCGCTCGTCTACTCGGCGCTGACCTTCGTGGCCATGGCGCTGTACGGCGTCGAGACCTGGATCACCCGCGGCGAGGCCTTCTCGGTCTACTTCAACCTCTTCTCGCGCCTCTCCCCGATCGAGACCCGCGACGCGGAGGTCGGCCTGCGGCGGCCCCTGTCGGGGCTCGCGGCCCTGAAGCCGCGGTCCGGGACGGTGCCGCTGCTCGCCGTCATGATCGGCTCGGTCACCTTCGACGGCGGCTCCGAGGCATCGATCTGGACGGGCATCGCGCCTGACATCGCCAACTTCTTCCAGGACCTGGGCGCCTCGCCGCAGAACTCGCTGGAGCTCGCGTTCCTGGTCGGGCTGACCGGCACGATCGTGCTCGTCTACTGCTTCTACCAGCTGGGCGTGGTGGGGGCGAGGAGCGTCGGCGGCGGCTTCAGCGCAGGGCGGCTAGCTCGGGCGTTCGTGCACTCGCTCGTGCCGATCGCGCTCGCCTACGTCGCGGCGCACTACTTCACGCTGCTGCTCTTCCAGGGCCAGGGGATCAGCTTCCTGGCCTCCGACCCGCTCGGCGAGGGCTCCGACCTGTTCGGCACGGCCGACAGCCAGATCGACTACGCGTTGATCGGCGCGAACGCCACCTGGTACTGGCAGGTGGGCTTCGTCGTGGCGGGCCACGTGACGGCGCTGACGCTCGCGCACGACCGGGCGCTGGCGCTGTACGACCAGGCCAAGCTGGCGGTGCGGTCCCAATACTGGATGCTCGCGGTGATGGTTGGCTTCACGAGCCTCGCGCTGTGGCTGCTGTCGCAGGCGAACGCCTGAGGCTGCGAACATCGAAGGCGATGCTCATCGCCCATGCCGGACACTGGCTCACCACGATCGCGTACTTCGTGCCCGTGGTCGCCTTCCTGGCGTGGCTCGTGGTGACCCAGATCAGGGAGCGGCGGCGCGGCCGCAGCGGCGGATAGCCCCGCTGGCGCTATCCTCGTCATTCGCCGAGCGGGCGTAGCTCAGTTGGTTTAGAGCGCCGGCCTGTCACGCCGGAGGTCGCGGGTTCGAGTCCCGTCGCTCGCGTTTCGAGGAGTCCCTGCTGTGGCGGGGATTTCGTCGTTCGGGCGCCGTTCGCGGGCTCGGCCTCGTGCTTCCGGAGTAGCGCTGTGGAGTAGCGCTCGACGGATTTCAAGCGCCGTTTCGGGACTTCCAGGCGGCCGGATCATCGAGCGGCGTAATCGCCGCGGCGAGCCGATCACGCAGGAACAGCCAGCGCCGCCCGACCCGCCGCGCGGACAGGTCGCCGCGACGTGCGAGCTCGTACACGGTGGAGCGCGGGATGCCGAGCAGGTCGGCCACCTCCCTGGTCGACATGACATCTGTGCGTGTCAGCGGGCGCGCGGCTGGCGTAGCCATCTACCTAAGAGAGGCCCGGAGCCGCCAAAGCGGACCCCCGGGGGCCGACTTCGGCTGGCGCCTCCTGGTCTACGACTGGCGGGGGGCTGGTCCCCCACGGGAGGTCATTCGCCGTCCGAGGATTTGGGCCCGCAAGCCTCCGCGCTTTCGCTACCACGCGAATGCGGGAGCGGAACTCGAGCTCATCGCATGCTCGCGGACGCTTCTGTCTCGTCCGTTGCGACAGTCGACTGGAGAGCACCGTCGGCACTCCCAACCCAGTTGCGGATGGGCCACGGGCTCGAGCGACCTCGCCGTCCTCCCGTGCTCGCACCGCAACCAGCGTCAGGCGGACGCGGAGCTCGTCGAGGACCTCCTCGACGGTGGGTGGTCGTCGATGGGCACGGCCGGGCCGGGACGCAGCATCCGCGCCGCGCGCGTCGATGCCGTCGAGACGGTCTGACGCCGAGCTCGACGACGCAGCGGCGCGCCGCGAGCGCCCGCTCAAGGTCCGCGCACACCAGGATCGGTGCGCGGCCGATATCCGCGCGACCCCCGGCAGCCCGGCGATCTCAAGCGAGTCATTTGACCTCAACGGACAGCCATCGCCCCGGCGTCACCAACGATCGCGAACCCATCGCCCCGCTCGCCGACCGCGCGCCCGCCGCGCGCGCGCTCGTAGCTGACCGCAACTGCCTGGGCGTTCCATGCAAGCGGCTCGACTCCGAGCTGGTCGGCGACCCAGCGGGAGATCTCGTGGTGCGCTCGTTCAGCCGCGCCCCAATCGTCGAGCAGGTCGAACCACTCCTCCCAGCCGCGACCGGTGCGCTGGCGGATCGCATCGTCCGAGGTCGCGAGCGGCGGGCGCTCGGTCCCGGACGACTCCTCGGCGGCCAACAGCACGGCCCGCGCCGCCGTGTAGCTCTCTCCCGTCTTCTCCATCCGCGCCCTCACGAGGCGCTTGAATGACTTCTGCCTGGTCATCTGGTGCTCCCCTCGGTGGCGGCGGCTCCGTGACTCACGCTCACGACGCCCCGCCGGAAAGGGCAACTGACCGGCGTCCCGAGGGCTCGAGTCCCCTTTGCCCCCGCGTCAGCCGGCGGCGTGAGCGCCGGAATCGGGGGTTGGGCGCGGGACGGCGCCGGGCTGTATTTGTATTCGATTAGACCGGGCCGCGGGCCGAAACTCATCGCTCAAGCCGGGGCGAAGCCCGCTACGAGGCCGTGAAGACCGCGTGCGAACTCGGCGTCACCGGGCCGCTTGGCGAGGCGTCTCGCGAGGGCGCGCGTGCTCGGAAAGTCGTCCTCATTCAGGGTCGCGTAGAGCCGGCTCGCCTGATCACGCTGCTTCGCGTCGAGCTCGCCTGGCTTTCGTGCCGCCTCGTAGGCGACGAATCCGGTCGTGAACGCGAAGAGCGCCAGGAACGCGCTCACGGCCTCGGCGTCATCGAGCCGGCCACGCCCCAGGAGCGTAAGCATGTCCTCGCGCAATCGCAGCGCGTTCGGCCCGAGCATCGGGCGGGAGACCGTCAGCGCGATCAGGCCGGGTTGCGCAAGCAGGAGCCGGCGGTAGGAGCGCATCAGCTCGACCAGCCCAGCCCGCCAGCTCGTCCGCGGTCCCGGCCGCTCGACCTCGCCGAGCAGGCCGTCGAGCACGGCATCGAGGATCGCCGCCTTGTCCGGGAAGTACGTGTAGAGCGCGTTCGGCATGACCCCGAGTGCTCCCGCGGAAGGGGAGCGCCCATATGACAGCCAGCCCTTCTGGATCGCGCACGCGTCGCTGCCGGGCCTGCCGGCCGTCGTCGTGCCGATCGGGAGAACGCCCGGCGGCCTGCCCGTGGGAGCACAGGTCATCGGACCCCTCTACGAAGACGACACCGCGTCGCCTTCGCCGAGCTCCTCGCGGATCTAATCGGGGGATACGAGCCCCCGCCGGTCTGATCTGCTGAAAGGCGGCTCCGCCCCCGGTAGGAAGCCCGTCTCAGTCTCCAGGGGGGTGTGGCGAGCACGCCGCCGCAGTACCGTCCCGGTGTGTTCGGCGGGTCGCTTCCGGGGTCGTCGCAGACTGAGCAGTTGCGTGCCCTGATCCCAGTCTTCGCGCTTGTGGTCGCCATCGTCGCCGCCGTCACCGACCCCCAGTCTGCGGCCGACCTCACCCTCGCAGGGCTCGCGGTCGGCGCGTTCGCCGTGTGGGCCTACGTGCCCGACGTCCCCCTTGCGGGGCTGTCCTTTGCAGTGCTCTGCCCGGTTGTCGTGGCACAGCGCTCGGGGCAGCTCGAGCCACTGCTGTTCGAGGCGTCTCTGCTCGGCTTCGTCGTCGGGCGCTGGGCTCCGTCGCTCGCGGCGGCAGTCGCGCTGGCCCTGCTCGCCGCGGTCTCGCCGGTGGTGGCGAGCCTGATTCAGGACCCGTCCGAGATTGCAGTAGGGATCTGGATCATGGGCGTTGCCTTCCCGTGGGCCTTGGGCCGCGCGGCCGCTCGCCAGGGGCAACTGGCGGCCCAGCTCGACGCCACCCGACGGGAGCTCGCCCAACAGGCGCTGTTGGCCGAACGGCGTCAAATCGCCCGCGACGTCCACGACTTCGTGGGGCACGGGTTGGCTGCCGTGATGCTTCAGATCACCAGTGCCCGCCACGTGCTACGCCGCGACCCCGCGGCCGCCGAGGAGGCGCTGCTGTCGGCGGAGGAGGTAGGCCGGCGTAGCATGCACGAGCTGCGCCGTACGGTCGCGCTGCTGCGCAGCGACGACGAGGCCGCGGTGGCGCCACAGCTCCCGTCGACAGGGGAGATCACCGCCCTGGTCGACCATGCACGGCAGGGGGACTGGCTGTCCAGCTGCGGACGCGAGGCGACCTCTTGCGGATCGCGCCGAGCGTCGGGATGGCGCTCTACCGGATCAGCCAGGAGGCTCTCGCGAACGCGGCTCGGCACGCGCCGCACGCGCGCACGGTTCTCGAGATCGAGGTGGCGGAGGGGCGGGCGTGGCTCGTCGCCGAGACGACCGGACCGACGGTCCCCGAAGCGGCTTCCGAGCCGGAGCGACCGCGCTACGGCCTGGTCGGGATGCGGGAGCGCGCGACCGCGCTCGGCGGCGAGCTCACCGCCGGGCCGACCACCGAGGGTTGGCGGGTGAGTTGCCGGCTTCCGTTGGAGGCGAAGCAGGCGGCCCAGGCTGGGGAGGCGCGCACACCATGATCCGGGTCGCGCTCGTCGACGACCAGGCGATCGTCCGAGCCGGCTTGGCGCGGATCCTCTCCCCGACGGATGGGTTCGAGGTGGTCGCCGAATGGGCCGATGGTCAGCGCGCCGTGGAGGAGCTGCCGGCCGTGCGCCCGGACGTGGTCCTGATGGACATCCGCATGCCGAGGCTTGACGGCATCGCGGCGACCGCACGGTTGCGCGGCATGGCCGACCCTCTTCGCGTCCTGGTGCTCACCACGTTCGGCGAGGACGAGGTTCTGTGGGGTGCGATCGAGGCCGGCGCGGCGGGCTTCGTGCTCAAGGACTGCTCCGCGGAGGACCTGATCGCGGCGGTGCGGGCGGTCGCCGGGGGCGGCGCCTGGTTCGACCCCGCTGTCGCGCCGCGGGTGCTCGACCGGTACCGCCGCGTGGTGGCGCCCGCCGCACGTGACGCGGCCCGGCTCGACCTGCTCACCGACCGCGAGCGCGACGTGCTGCGGCTGATGGCGCGCGGTGCAAGCAACGCCGAGATCGCTGCGAGCTTGCACGTCGCCGAGGCGACCGTGAAGACCCACATCGGAAACGTCTTCAGCAAGCTTGGCGTGCGCGACCGAGCCGCGGCGATCGTGTTCGCCTACGACCACGGCGAGGTCACTCCCGGCCCGGCGCCACCGCCCGCGACCGCCTAGTCCCCAGCTGATCGCGGCTCCAACGAGGGTAGGAGGGTAATTAGGTCCCCTAGGCCGATGTGCGACCCGCGATCGCTACCTACCGTGGCGCCATGCCCGGTACGGCGATCTCAGGACGCCTGAGGCAGAAACTTCGCACGCTGGCCGCCTCTCTGGCTCAGCTCCCGGGCGGCCGGCGCACGAAGTTCGCTGTGATCGGCGTCTGGCTGGTGGTCGTGTTCCTGCTCGGGCCGCTGGCGGGCAAGTTCGAGGACAGCCAGGAGAACGACCCCGTCGACTACCTGCCCGCTAACGCGGAGTCGGTGAAGGCGATCGATCGACTGGACGGCTTTCCGTCCGAGGACGAGGCGGACGCCATCACCGTCTTCCATCGCGATGCTGGGCTGACCGCCGAGGACAGGGCCGCGGTCGAGCGGGTGCGGGCGGCGATCAACCAGCGCGTACGTCAAGCGATCAACGCCGAGCGCCGCGACACGGTCGCCGAGACCGCCCCCGCCCTGATATCGGCCGACGCCAGCACCGCGCTGCTGACTACGCCGATCACGGTTCCCGAGGAGGCCACCGGCGATGCGGAGGACCTGCTCACGGACACGCCGGAGGAGGTCAAGGCCGTACTCGGCGAGCTGCCGAGGGGCCTCGAGGCGGAGGTGACCGGCCCGGCCGGGTTCGCGAGCGACGTGGTCGAGGTCTTCAACGACATCAACGGCACCCTGCTCCTAGCGACCGCGGCCCTGGTGCTGGTCTTGCTGATCGTCATCTACCGCAGCCCGATCTTCTGGGCGATCCCGTTTTTCTCGGTGCTGCTCGCCGAGGTGACCACGCGCGGGCTCGGCTACCTGATCGCCGACGCCGGCGTGACCGTCACCGGTCAATCGGGGGGCATCCTCCCCGTGTTGGTCTTCGGAGCGGGGACGGACTACGCGCTGCTGATGGTCTCGCGCTACCGCGAGGAGCTGCGCCGGCATGAGGACAAGCACGACGCAATTCGTGTGGCGCTGCGCCGGACGAGCCCCACCATCGTCGCCTCCGGCGGGACGGTGATAGCGGCGCTGTTGACTCTGTCGCTGGCCGAGGTCACCGGGACCTCGGGCCTCGGGCCGATCGGGGCGATGGGCATCGCGATGGCGATGATCTCGATGCTGACCATCCTCCCCGCACTGCTGGCGTTGTTCGGGCTCGGGGCATTCTGGCCCTTCGTCCCGCGGGTCGGCAGCGAGGGCGCCGACGAGACGCACGGCGTCTGGCGGCGGATCGCGGAGTGGGTGGCGCGTCGCCCGCGACGGGTCTGGGTCGGGACCACCGCTGTGCTCGTGGCGATGATCGCCGGACTCGCCTTCCTCAACAGCGACCTGACGAGCGGCAACATGTTCAGGGACGATGTCGATTCCGTCCAGGGGCAAGAGCTCCTGGAAGCAAGCTTCCCAGCGGGCTCCAACGCCCCGACCAACGTCGTGGTCACCGATGAGGAGAACGTGGGCGCTGTGCGCACCGCCGTCGCCATGGCACCCGGCGTGGCCGAGGTCTCACCGCAGGTGGAGCGCGGACCGGCCGGGGCCAAGCTCGAGGTCACGCTCGAAGAGGATCCCTACAGCACCGACGGATTCGACCTGATTCCCGGCATCCGCCACGCGGCGCGAGCGGTCGCCGGCGGCGACGTCCTGGTCGGCGGCCCGACGGCCGAGGAATACGACCTGCGGCAGTCGGCGGCGCGTGACAACCGGCTTATCGTGCCGATCGCGCTGGTCGTCGTCTTCCTCATCCTCGCCGCCCTGCTGCGTGCCATCACGGCGTCGCTGGTGCTGATCGGGACCGTGATCGTCAGCTACTTCGCCGCGCTCGGGATCGGGGCGTTCTTCTTCGAGAACGTCTTCGGCTTCCCGGGCATGCCCCCCGACCTGCCGCTGTTCGCGTTCGTCTTCCTGGTGGCGCTGGGCATCGACTACAACATCTTCCTGATGGCGCGGGTGCGCGAGGAGGCGCTCACGCACGGCACCCGCGACGGGACGATTCGCGGCCTGGCGGTGACCGGGGCGGTGATTACCTCGGCGGGGCTGGTGCTCGCCGGCACCTTCTCGACGCTGGCGGTGCTGCCGCTGGTGATGCTGACCGAGATCGGGTTCACGATCGCGGTCGGCGTCCTGATCGACACCTTCCTGGTGAGGTCGCTGCTGGTGCCGGCACTGGTGCTCGAGATCGGCGACCGGATCTGGTGGCCCTCCGCGCTCACCCATCTCGCCGGGCGGGGGCGCCGCCAGCGCGACCAGGGGCGGATCGTCGCCGAGACGAGGCAATGAGCAGCAATCGAACCGCACATGTCGGTATCTACAACACGCTCGCCGATTTGGGAGGTCGGCCACCTCCTCGCCGAGCTGCGCACAGGGCGCTTCACAGCCAACTACTTCGATGTGGTCACGGTGGCTGCGTCGCCCGAGCCGATCTCCACGATGGGTCTTTGTCGTGGACGCTGAGGCCGTTGTAGAGGATCGCGCAACATGAGCGCCGCAATCGACCGCACGACCACGACCCCCAACGCCTCCTTATGGTCGTCGCCAACCCCGCGACCTCGACCACCACCGGCTGGCCCGTCGGCTTCTGGGCGTCCGAGCTCTTCCAACCGCTGTACGAGTTCACCGAGGCCGGCGACGACGTCACCGTGGCCAGTCCCGACGGCGGCCCGGTCGAGGTCGACGGCCTGAGCGATCCACGCGATCCGAGCGGCTACTCGGCCGAGGACGTCCTCAGCCTCGGTTACCTCAGCTCCGGCAAGCACACGGCGCTGCTGAAGGACACGCCTCGTCTATCGGAGCTGGACCTCGACGACTACAACGCGATCGTGGTACAAGCGGACGATGCGCGCGCAGCGCGGGCGGGGGTGCACTCGATCCCGGGAGCGCGGCGGCGTTGCGCACACACTCCGCCCGCGCGACCGCGACGCGGCCGACCGCGTACCGCCGGGGGCCTACCGCGGACTGGCCGGACGCGGCCGTGGCCTGAGCCGCGCCTCGAGCCCGCAGAAGCGCAAGCGCGTCGCGCCGTGCGGCTCGGCGGTCGCGACGCCGAACACGGTGTGGGACGTAAGCCGGAAGAGGTGCCATGGCGGCGGGCCGGCGCCGGTCCGCGAGCGTTCGCTTGTAGGAGGCCTCGCCCTGCTCGGCGAGCGCGCGCTCTGCCTGGCGCATCCGCTGGCGGGTCGCGAACAGCCCGGTGTTGGTGCCCTTGAGCGTCTTGGCGCTGGCGCGGATCTCGAGCAGCAGCAGCGCGCAGTTGGTCGGATCAGCGACATCTAAGTGTGGGCCCCGTGGTCCGGAGTCGATCCCGTTTGCGGGGACCTTTTGGTCGCGGGTGCACGTATCGGGTTCGTGCTCCGATACGCGGGTCTCTTGGGCGCGACACCCGGGCGGGTCGTCGGGGTGATGGTCATCTTGAGAGGAACCCGCCGGCTGGAGCAGTGTCCTCGCGGTGCCCGACGGGGCGGAGATCGCGCTCTGGCAGCCGAAGGTCTGAACGGAAGGAGAGGTAGATGGCACGCACGCCCAGCTCCTAGCACGAGCGACTCGCGGCCCTCGTCGGCCCAGCGATCGCGACGTCGAACTCGCCGAGATCCTAGAGGGCATCACCAAGGTGGTGTTCTCCAAGACCGTGGACCCCGAGGCCACGGATGCAACGGTGCTCGAGGGCGATGTCGCCGGCCGCGTCGCGGCGCTCAAGCAGCAGGCCGGCGGGGACATCGTCCTCCACGGCGGTGCGGGCCTTGTGGCGGAGCTCGCAGATGCCGGCCTGATCGACGAGTACATGCTGTTCGTTTCCCCCGCGGCGATCGGCATCGGAAAGCCCCTCTTCGCCGGCATCCATGGGGAGCTTCGACTCCGGCTGCTCGAGGCGAAGGTGTTCGGCTCGGCCTTCACGCTGCTTCGATACGAGCCAGCCGAGGACGTTCGGAACGAGTCTGAAGGCAACCCGTCGCGGCGCGCGTCCTAGCGCAGGATCTCGAACGGACGCGGCGGTTCTATGAAGAGAAACGCGGCCTGGCGCCCAGCGAGGTGCGGTCGGGCGGCCTTCTGTATCGCTGCCGTGCTGGCTGGTTCTCGTTGTTTGGAGCCCTGCCAACTCACCTGCGCCCGACAGTCGGGGCAATGCGGCCTTGGGGGGAGAAGCGCATGTCCGGGAAAGGGCGGTCCCGGAGACGGCCCGATGTCGCCCCATCCCGCGACGCATTACCGGGCGCCTGGACGGGCGGGGCACCCGTATTCGTTATGTTCCGTAGCGGAATGTAACGACGATGAAAGGAACCGGCCGTGTCGATGAACGTGACAGCGCCGCGGTTAGAGCGGTTCGGTGGGCCCGATAAGGCGGCGGCGTTGGCGTTGCTCGCGTTCGCGATGCTGATCGTGTCGCTGGACCAGTACATCGTGGTGGTCGCGCTGCCGGAGATTGGGCGCGGGCTGGGCTTCTCGGCGCAGACGCTGCAGGCCGTGATCAGCGCTTACGCGGTCGCCTCGGCGGGCTTCCTGCTGCTCGGTGGCCGGGCAGCCGATCTGCTGGGCCGCCGGCGCGTGTTGGTGACCGGTCTCGCGCTCTACGCGGGCGGGGCGGTGATGGGCGGCCTTGCGCCGACGTCGACGGTGTTGCTCGCCGCGCGGGCGCTGCAGGGGCTTGGCGGCGCGCTGGTGTTTCCGGCCACCTTGTCGCTGGTCAACACCACCTTCGCGGAGGGCGATGAACGCAACCGCGCGGTTGCGATCTGGGGCGGCGCGGGCGCGGCGGGCCTCGTGATCGGCGTGTTTCTTGGCGGTGCGCTGACGAGCGCGCTGGGCTGGGAGGCTGTGTTCTTTGTCAACGTGCCGCTGGCAGGCGGCGCCGCCCTGCTGGCGTTCGTGCTGATCCCGCACGACCCGCCGCTCGAGTTCGGGCGCAGCTTCGACCTGCCGGGTGCGCTGAGCGTCACGACCGGGGTGACCCTGGTTGTGTTCGCGCTGGTGCAAGGGCCGGAGCTTGGCTGGGACTCCCCGGGCGTGCTGGTCGCGGCGCTGGGCGGCGTGGTGATGCTCGCGGCCTTCGCGGTCATCGAGCGCCGAAGCCGAGACCCATTGCTGCCCCCGCGATTGCTGACCAATCGCAACCTAGCCACCGCGGTGGCCATCGCGTTCTTGTTCTGGGCCACGTTCGGGTCGGTGCTCTACTTCCTCACGCTCTACTTGCAGGACGTGCACGGCTACGGCGCGCTGCAGACCGGGGTCGCCTTCCTACTCCCGACCGCGGTCGTGGTGACCGGCTCGACGCTCGCGGGACAGCTGGTGACGCGCTGCGGACTCAAGTCAACGCTGGTGGGCGCACTCGCGCTCGGCGCGCTCGGCGCGCTGGGGCTCGCCGTGTCGATGTCGCCGACCGGCTCCTACGGCGCCTTGGTTCCCGGCCTGGTCCTGCTCAGTGTCGGCGACGGGGTCGTGTTCACGGCGATGTTCATCGCGGCGGGCAGCGGGGTGGCCGACCGTCAGCAGGGAGTCGCCTCGAGCGTCGCCTCGACGAGCACCTCGATCGGGGCGGCTGTGGGCCTCGCGCTGCTCGTCCTCGTCGCCACCTCCGGCACGGACGGGCTGACAGGCGAGTCGCTCAGGATCGCCACGGCGGACGGACTCCGCACCGCCGTTCTCGTCGTGGCGGCCGGCATCGCCGTGATCGCGCTCGTCGCCCTGAACCTCCGACCCGACCCCCGGTCCGCGGCGGCACCGCCGTGTCCCCGCGGCGCCATTGGGCTGCGCGCAGTGCGCGGACGCGATGACTGAGGGCGACGAGGTCGGCCCGGGCGCCACCGTTGCCGGACCGGCTCGCGTGTCAGGTGTGCAGCGCGTGCAGCTTCGGGTCGCCGCTCACTTGGCGGCTGTGCTCCAGCAGCGCCGGATAATCCGTGGCGATGCCCCGCAGCAGCGCCTCGACGGCGCGTTCGATCTCGGCGTCGCTCGTCGGGGCGTGGCCGAACAGCGCCCGGTAGTGGACCAACGAGCCGATCAGGTCAAGGATCAGCTCGATCTCGACCTCGTCGCGCAAGTCACCGCGGCTGTTCGCGCGCTCCAGCGTTTCCCTGACCGCCGCGCGCGGCGGCTCAAAGAGCGTGGACATGAACGCCGTGCGCAGCTCGCGGTCGCCGGCGCAGTCGGCGAACAGCGGGCTCAGCACCCCCGGCGGCATGCGCCGAAACGCCGCCACGAAGACCTTGAGGCACTCGTCCAGATCGCAGAGGGTGCAACCCGTGTCCGGCGCGCGAGCGGCGCCCAGGCGCCGCCCGAGCGCAGCCAGCACCAGCCGCTCGCGGCTGGGCCAGCGCCGGTAGATCGCCGGCTTCGTGGTCCCCGCCTCGCGGGCGACCGCCTCGAAGGTCAATCCGCCGTACCCCGATCGGCGAAGGACAGCGACGGTGGCATCGAGCACCGCAATGTCGATCTGCGGATCACGCGGACGGCCGATGGAAGCCGCGGGTCCAGACCGGTCTGACTGCGCCCCCACGGCAACCATCCTACCCGCGAACTGTTATGTTACGACACGGAACGCAATGATCATCGAGTCTCAGCCGGGATCACTGCCTCGACCGCCATTTACGGGACGCCGCGGGAAACGTGTCCGGCAAGGACAATTCCCGGACGTGCCTCGCGCTGCTGCTCTGGTGGATAAGCAGGCAGCTCGGTCACCGCCGACGAGACGCCTGCCTGGGACGAGTTGCGAGCACCTTCGCGGCCCTTGCGCTCACTATCGCAATGCGCGAGTTGCGGAAGCGCCGGAGGCGTCGCGCGAGACGCCTGCCAATCGTCCGGAACACACGCCTCGGGCACCCGGGCGCCGGCGCTCGCTGATCGTGGAAGGCACGAGTGCAAACCGGCACGAAGCGCGCCCGCCCCACCAGGCTGAGCGGCGGAAGTCATGACCGGGCGCTACTGGCTCTCGAGTACCTCTTCGATGAAGGAAATCACCTCGGCCGCCGCCGGGTCGATGAGGTGCCCGCCGCCGACGAGCACGCTGCGGGCATTGGAAAGTGCCTGGGCGAGTGCGTCGATCGGTTCGTGGAACTCCGGCGGCGAGTCGGCCGCCGTCACCAGCAAGGCTGGCTGCCGGATCGAGGCGAGCTGCGCGGCGTCGGCCTGAAGCCACCATTCCCCCTCGAGCTCCGCGAGGATCGCTGGACCGTTCCCGGTCAGCATCTGCCGGATCTCGTCCGGGAACGAGCGCCACGCGTCCTTCCCTGCCACCTCGCTGATCAACGCCTCGGCGACCGCATCGACGCCTTCCCGCGCCGCCACCTGGCGGAGCCGGCCGGCGAGCCCATCCACCCAGGCGGCGACCGCGGGTGCGAGCTCGCGCGGCGCGTCCGGCTCGAGTAGGACGAGCGCCCGCACGCGGTCGGGGTAGCGCAACGCGAGGTCGGTCGCGACCGTACCGCCGTAGCTGCGCCCGACTACGACCGCCGGCGCGGCGGCGAGGGCATCGAGCAGCGCGGCCGCGTCATCGGAATGGTCGGCGACACTGGTGCGCTCGTAGGGCGCAGGGCGCTCGCTGCGTGAGCACCCGCGTCGGTCGTAGGCGATCACGCGTCCGATTCGGGCGAGCTGGTCGACGGCGTCGGCCCACGCGAGCGCCGTGCCGCCCGCGCCGTGGATGCAGAGGATCGGGGCGCCGCTGCCGTGCTCCTCGCAGTAGAGGCGGATGCCGTTGACCCGCGGCTTGGCCGTGCGGCAGAGCTCCCGCAGGATCGGCCGGAGCTCCTCGGCGAAGGCATCCGGGTGCTGGAGATAGGGCGCGTGGTGACCTGAGATCGGCTCCACCGGCAGCCCGACCTGCTCCGCGAACCGCGCCGTTGCCCGCATCAGCTGCGGTGCGCCGTCTTGGCTGACCAGCACGCGCAGGCGCACGCCGCCTGCGAGGATCCGCTCCGCGTCGGGAACGTAGCCGGCGAACGCTGCCAGCTCCCGGGAGAAGAAGTGAGCGCCGCCCGCGAGGCTGCGCTCGCGCAGCTGGGGGTCGAGCGCCTCGAACGTCGCGTCGGAGATGTGATCCCGGACGGAGGCCTCCATCGCGCGGCGCGAATCGACCGCCGTCGATTGATCGGCTGGCCGCGACCGTACGGACGCCCCTCGGCCGGGGCATCGGGTGAACACCCCATCTTTCGCCTGCGCGGGAATCAGCGCGCGATGCGCTTCGCGCACAGCGCGCGCTTGGTCGCGAGGAGCGCGCTCGCTACTCGACCAGATCGTGCCGCATCGCGAACAGCGTGGCCCCGACGCGCGTTGAGACGCCGGTCTTCGCGTAGATGTGCTCGACGTGGTGGCCGGCGGTCTTCTCCGTGACCACGAGCGCCGTGGCGATCTCCTTGTTCGTTCGGCCCTGGGCGATGAGCCGCAGGACCTCCACCTCGCGGTCGGTGAGCCCGGCCGGGTGGCCCTGGCGCACCTTGAGAGGCGCCCCGCCCGCCGCTTCAAGCACGGCGTCCACCGCCCGTTTCTCGAGCGTGCCGGCGCCGACCATCTCGGCAAGCTCGGTCCTGGCGTCGGCGCCGCGCAGCGCTGCGCGGTAAGGGCGATCGTGGGTCATCGCGTCGTAGGCGTCGGCCGCGGCCAACAGGCGCGCCCCGACGCTGAGCTGGGCGGCCGTGGCGCCGCGGTGGTAGCCCGAGCCGTCGAGCCGCTCGTGATGCGCGCCGGCAAGCAGGGCGAACGGTGCGAGCGCCGGCGAGCGCTCGAGGACGCGCTCCGTGTAATAGGGATGAAGGCGAACGCGCTCCCACTCGCCCGCGCTCAACGGGCCGGGCTTGTCCCAGACGCCGTTCGGCACCGCGACCCGCCCGAGGTCGTGGAAGAAGCCTGCGGCGCGCACCTCCGAGACCTCGGGGCGCGAACAGCCGAGCGCCTCGGCGGCCATCGCGGCCAGCTCGGCCACCCGGCTCGAGTGTCCCGTCAGAAAGCCGACCTTCAGGTCGACGAACTCGCCGAAAGCCCGGGCGACCACCTCGATCCCCGCGGTCGAGATCGTCGCGACCGGCTGCGGCTCGGCGTCGAGGACTCGTTCCAATGCGTCCTGCGCATCCGCGGCGCGCAGGAGCGAATCGGGCTCGGCGAGCGCGGCGTCGACGACCCGTGGGTCGTAGCCGCGGCCACGGCGCCGCTCGAGCGCCTCGACCGCGGCATCCCGATCGCGTGCGTGGGCGACCGCGACGAGATCGTGGGCGACGCGCACGACCCGCAGCGGAAGTGAGATCGCCTCGCCGGCCGCGTCCCCCGGTATCCCCTTGCCGTCCCATCGTGCCGGGACCTGACCGAGCGCGCGGGCCACCTCGTCGGGCAGGTGGAGGCGCCGGGCGAGCACCGTCCCGCCCTCACACAGGCTCGCGGCAGCGAGCTCGAACTGCTTCCGGCCTCCGACCAGCTGCTTGGCGACCAGGCGGGCGCGCTCCGGCAACGGCCTGTCGTCCGCCAGCCGACCGACGAGGTAGCGCACGTCCTCGGACGGCTCGGAAGCCGGTCCGAGGACCTGCACGCCGCTCTGGAAGTGGATCTCGTCGCCCCCGACCCAGCTCGCGAAGTAGGGCGCAGACCCGGTACACCCGACATGGACCAGAAGAGCGACGTAGTAGACGTGGGTCCTCTCGTCCGCGGCGCAGCCGCAGCGGTCCGCCAGGTCGAGCGCCGACAGGCACACCCCAAGCTCGTGCTCGAGCGGCTGGCCCAGACCGAGGTCGGTCGCAAGCGACAGAGCCACCATCAGCTCCGCCAGACGGATGCGATCTTCGGGAGCTGCGGCCTCCACCGCGCGAGTCTAGATCGAGCCCGCCCGCAACCACCCGCTACTGATTCCGGGCACACTGCGACGACGGCGGCGCATCCCCGCCGTGTTACTCCTCCGAACGATCCGCGAGAGCGCCGGCCCGGGGGATCGCCCACGTCGTCGACCGCGGCGCCGACATCCAGCTCTCGGCACCCGCAAGAGCAGGCGTCGTCTCAGTGCGTCCGTGGCGATGATGCGCGCCGAGAATCGGCCGGTGCTCAGACGGAGGCCTGCAGCGCGCGCGTCGTGACCTCCGCGTAGCGCTCGGGGGTAGTCAGCTGGGGCACGTGCGCCGCGCCCTGGATCGCCTCGCGAGTGACGTGCGGGATCAGCTCCGCGAGCCGATCGATTACCCGCGGGAACACCGGCGGGCTCTCGGATCCCTCCGTGAGGCGGACCGGTAACTCGAGGCGCGCTAACGCGTCCCGGTCGACGTCGAGCTGATTCGGGTCCTGAAGCTCGTCCAGGTAGGTCGTGGCGTTCCGTACGAAGACCGCACGCAACTCGGCCGGCAGCTCGTTGTCCCAGGCGCCGGGTCCGAAGGCGACCTCCTCGACGAACTGGCGGGCCGCGCCCTCGTGATCGCCCGCGGCGATACGCCTGCCGACCTCCTCGAGGCTGCGGGCGCCCTCCTGCAGCATCTCCTTGCTTTCGGCGTCGCCCTCGAGCAGGCTCCACAGCGGCGGCTCATGACAGGAAAGGGAGCGGAAGACGTCGGGTCGCCGAGTGGCCAGACGCAGGGCGATGTTGCCGCCCCAGGAGTTCGTCGCCACATGCGCAGGCGCCAGGTCGAGCGCCTCGAGCAACGCAGCGAGGTCATCGCCGTCCTCGTCGGCGCTGCCGGGCGTATCGTGCCGTTCGCTTCGCGAGTGGCCGCGACGGTCGTAGGCGAGCACGCGGAAGCTCTCCGCCAATCCGGGCATCACGAACCTCCAGCTCGTTGCGTCCCCCCACGATCCATGGACCAGGGCCAGGGGCTCGCCGTCCCCCTCGACCTCGTAATACAGATTGACGCCGTTGACCTCTGCTTCGGGCACCGCTACTCCTTCCCTCGTTTTAGCGGTCGCGGATCGTGACGCTACGCCCGGCTTCCGCGCACGTCATCGGGTGAACGCCCCATCTGCACGAAACCGAGCGCCTCAGCGCGCAAGGACGAGGCGCTCCCACCTAGAAACGACACCAAGAGACGAACAGGGCTCGGCCGTCGTCCAGCCGGGACGCATCGGCCCTCCTCTTACGTCCCGGGTGCGGGTGCTGCTGCGAGCTCCTCCGCTCACGTGGCTCGCCGGCCACGTAATCGTGAGCCCTCCGTCCCGCTTGAGCAGCCAGCGGACGTTGACCAGGGTCATCGCGATTACGCGCCCCGAGTCGTCGTATTCAGCGTTGTGACCCTCCGGGCCGCGTACGCGGTCGTTGGCGGCCCCTCGTAGCCCTCCGCGCTCAGGTAAAGGACGGCGCCGCGCGGATCGTATTCGTGCTGGTCGAAGCTGACGCCGGCGACTCTCAGCATCCGGTGGAGTGACTGAGCGCCCTGCAGACGGCGTCCATCCTCGCTGGCTCGAGCTTCGTGATCGGCTCGGTCAGCAGGCGCGCGGCACCGTTCGCAAGTTGTCGAGGCTGACCGCGCACTCGACTGGCATTCCGTCTGCCGGGCCGATCTGGACCTCGCTCTCTAGTCCACGGATCGTTCGCGTGACAAGCGCGACGACGATGTTCCGGAGCCGAGGCAGGGCCTCGTCACGAGTCAGCACCACGACCGGCCGGCGACCCTCCTCTTCCAGCTCGAGCCAGCACGCCTGTCCGCGGGCTACCACGGCTCCTCGCGGATCGCCTCACGGGCATTGGCCCGAGCCCAGGCGTCCTCAGTTGCCTCCGTGTCTTCTGCCGCCGTCCACTGCTCGACGGCCTCGTGTTCGCTCATAAGGCGCGTGAGCGCGGCCTCGACCTCATTCTCGCTGAGCTCGTCCACCAGCCGGTGCAGCCTCTCGCGCGGAGTCACGTGTCCAATGTACCGGCGGCAGCCGTCTCCACCGGGGCGACCACCTCTCGCCGCAGCGGTGTCGCGGGACCGGCTCCGGCCAGCGCTCGGGTGAACCGGTCGGCGAGCTCGCTGGCGGAGCGCGCGTGCAGGTAGCGCTCGGTCGTCGTGATCCGCGAGTGGCCCATCGCGGCCTTGACCGATGCGAGGTCGACTCCGCCGGCCACAAGCAGCGAGCCGTAGGTATGTCGCAGGTCGTGGAATCGGAGCGGCCGCAGGCCCGCGGCGTCCCGGGCTCGCTCGACGCGGCGCGGCAGCGCGGAGCCGTCGAGACGGCGGCCGAGCCGGTTGCAGAAGACGTAGTCGTCGGCGCTTGTGAAATCGCCGCGCTGGGAGAGGCGGGCGAGCGCTCCCGCCGCTTGGTCGGCAAGCGGGACCTCGCGTGCCCGCCGCGACTTCGTCGAGCTGGCCTCGACGTCGCCGCTGACGGCGCGACGCACGACGAGCTTGCGCCGCTCGAAGTCGACGTCGCGCCAGCGGAGCGCGACCAGCTCGCCGTTGACCATCTTCAGGGCGGTCGTCTTGCCGCTGCGGGACGGCCCGATCAGGACGCAGATCTCGCCGCCGGGATCTCGAGCGTCAGGTCCTCCACCGCGGGCGTCGACCGTCGCCCCGGGTACACCCTGCCGGTCTGCGCGAAGGCCAGCGTCGCGCAGCGGCCGAGCTCGCTTGGTGCTTCCATCCGTCCCTTCGTCGCGCGCCGGGTCTGAACTGACTCCATGCGGTTCTCTTCTCGCTTGTGCGGCCCGCCATCGCGGAGCCGGCACGGCTACTGGTGGTCGTCATGAACGACGATTGCTCCCGAGGGACAGGACTTGGCCGCGTGGCGCAGCGGGTCCGCTGCCGCGCCGGTTGGATCGATCACGATCGCCACCTCCTCGTCGTCGAGCTGAAAGACCTTCGGCGCGATGCGGGCGCAGTTGCCCGCGCCGATGCAGAGCTCCCTGTCGACGGTCACGCGCATGTCAGCTCCTTTCTCGTGCCTTGCTCGAGTTGGCGGCGCGCCTGGGCGATCGCGCGCGGCGCGCCCGCGGCCAAGACGCCGATGGGCTCTGCGTCGCGCAGGTATCGGGCCACGAACGTCCGCGGCGTATCGAGATCCTCGATCTCGACGGCATCGGCGGGCCCGGTGCGGCCGATGACCTGCAGCTTCACGCCGGCCTGGTCCGACCAGAAGTAGGGCGCTCGGCGGCGCTCCTCGGGCAGGCCGAGCAGCGTCCTAGCGGTCAGCGCCCCCTGCCGCGCGGCGGCGTCCCAGTGCTCGACGGTGGCGTGGACGCCGGCGTCTGGGTCGTACGGCAGCGCGCAATCGCCGACGGCCAGCACGCTGGGGATCGGGGTGCGGCAGCACCGGTCACACGGCACGCCGGGCTGGCCGTCGAGCGGCGAGCCGGCCAGCCAGCCGGTCGCCGGGCGCATGCCGACCGCCACGACCACCAGGTCGGCGGCCAATCGGCGCCCGTCATCGAGCGTGAGAAGGTAGCCGCGGCCGTCGCGGCGGACGGCGGCCACCGCAGCCCCTGTGGCCAGCTC
>JBOGXT010000173.1:0-3377 GCA_050694635.1 Thermoleophilaceae bacterium | reverse complement strand
AACTTGCCCGGGCCGTCGGGCTCGGCGGGCGCGACCGGCCCTCCGGGTCGGGCGCCGAGCGCGCGCGCGTCAACGCCACCCGCGCGATCCGGGCGGCGATCCGGCGGATCGAGGAGTGCGACCCCTCGCTGGGCCGCCACCTCGACCGCGCGGTCCGCACCGGCATTTTCTGCGTGTACGACCCCGCCCCTCAGGACGAGGTCGCCTGGGCGGTGAACATCGTTCACCCGGAAGGAACGCCTACCTGACGAGTCCGCCGGGCAAGTCAACGCCCCGATCGTCAGGAGGAAGTGAATGCATGCGGATCTGGCCCGGGTCGAGAGCGCCATCACCGCGGTGAAGGCGGGCGACCCCTCCGCCATGCATTACCTGTACGTGCGCTACGCCGACGTCGTCACCGCCTACGTGTCGAGCATCGTGGGAGAGCATGACGACGCGGACGAGATCACCCAGGGCGTCTTCCTCAAGCTCCCCCGCGCGATCGCGGTGTACGAGTCCGGCGGACTCCCGTTCGAGGGCTGGCTGCTACGCGTGGCTCGCAGCTCGGCCCTGGACGTCCTGCGTCGCCGGCCCGACATGTCCCCCGAGCAGCGCGAGGTCCTCGCGCTGCGCCACATCGCCGGCCTCACGTCCTCCCAAATCGCGGCGCGGCTCAATCGCCATGTGTCCGTGGCCTGACCGAGGAGAACCCATGGCCGAGCGCCGGCGTTAGCACCCAACGTTCCCCGGGCACCGGTCGCCGTCCGTCAGGGCCCCAGGTCCTGGCGGACGGCCGACCGACTCTTGGGGGGTCCGCCTCGACTTAGCAGGCTCCGCCCGCCGCCTTGCAGAGGTTCACGCGACCGAAGCCGTAGCTCGAGTCGCGTCCGGCGGGGCCGCGGTCGTCGACGGCCGCGGTCAGGCGGCCGCGGATCCCCGAGGCGGTGTCGCCCGGGAACAGCTGCCACAGGACGCCCGCGACGCCCGAGACGTGGGGGGTCGCCATCGAGGTGCCCGACAGGCGCGCGTACTGGCCTCCCGGGATGGTCGACAGCACAGACACGCCCGGCGCCGCGATTTCGACGTCGGCGTTCGTGTTCGAGAACGAGGCACGCGCGTCGTTGTGGTCGGTCGCCGCGACTGACACGGCCTCCGGATATCCGGCCGGATAGTTGACGGTCGAGTCGCCGTCGTTGCCGGCCGCCGCCACGAGCACGGAGCCGTTCGCCGCGCCGCCATTCCACGCGTTCGCCACCGCGTTCTTGAGCGTGGTCGACGCCCCGCCGCCCAGGCTCATCGAGATCACCTTGGCGCCGCGCGTGTGCGTCCAGTTGATGCAGTTCGCCACGTCGGAGGTGAGGCCGGTGCCGGCGGCGGTCCGCAGGGCCCTGCAGATCGCGAGGCTCGCGTTGAAGGCCACGCCGGTCACGCCGGTGCCGTTGTTCGCCCTTGCCGCGATCGTGCCGGCCACGTGCGTGCCGTGCATGTTGTCGTCAACGCAGGTGCCCTCGACGAGGGTCCCGCCGACGGAGTCCGCGCAGTTCACCGTCTTCCCGCTCAGGTCGGGGTGCGTCTGGTCGATGCCGGTGTCGACGATGCCGATCTTCACGCCGCCGCTCGCGGGAAAGGCGCCCAGGCCGGCCGCGTCCCAGCCCTCGGGGGCGTCGATGTCGGCGTCGCCCGTGCCGCCCGTCTGGCCGGTGTTGTGCAGGCCGTAGAGCTGTGAGAAGAACGAGTCGTCCGGCGTCGCCTGCGTGCTGAGGACGTAGTTGGGCTCGGCGTACTGGACCAGCGCGCTGCGGTTGAGCCGCTGTGCCACGGCGGCCGGATCGCCGGCCACCTTGACGACCTTCGCGCCGACCCCCTTCACCGACCCGAGGGTGCTGACCACGCCGGTGCGGTCGAACAGGGCGGCGCGCTCGGCGGCGAAAACCCCGCCGGCGTACTTGACGATCACCTCGTTGCTGTCGTACTTCGCGGCCTGGGCGTTGCCGACGCATGCAGCAAGCAGCGCGGCGACGCAGGCCGCGAGGGACATCGTCCTTCGCATCATTGCCTCCGTGACATGAGATCCCTGCCCCCGAAGTGCTATCCGGGGCCGGGGGCGCCCAAACGTGGCTAGCCGCGCACGCTGCCGTTGCCGCGCGCCCGCTCGGCGGCGCGCTCGGCGTGCCGGATGCGCGCGAGCGCCTCGGCGAAGAGGCCCTCCAGCTGCTCGAGCCGGCCGCCCTCGGAGCGCAGCTCGAGCAGCATCTGCTTGGCCTCGAGGGCCACGTCGAGTGTCGCGGCCATCCCGTAGGCATCGAGCCTGACCAGGTCGTCCGCCTCCGGGCGCTCGTCGGTGACCTCGGCCACCAGGTCGGCGTAGCGACGCCGGGCCGCCTCGGCGGCGTCGGGGTCGACCGCCGCCTCGTCGGCGTCCTCGAGCAGCTCGACGTCGCCGGCGGGGTAGGGCATGTCGTCGATGCGGCGCAGCAGCCGGAACGGGGAGCTGCCCTCGACGAGCACGTTCATGCGCCCGTCCTCGAATCGCTCCAGCACCCGGCTGATGCGGGCCGAGCAGCCGATCTCCTTGAGCCCGTCGTCGGCGAGCCAGACGATGCCGAACTCCCGCTCCTCCTCGAGGCACTCGCCGATCATCAGCTTGTAGCGCTCCTCGAAGATGTGGAGCGGCACCAGCTCGTGGGGGATGAGCACCAGCCCGAGCGGGAAGAGCGGGAAGCGCTCGAGGGTCTCGGCCATCGCCCTCAAGGGTAGGCAGTCCGCGCCCGGTGGCGTCCAACGAGGCCTTGCAGGGCTCAAGCGGCAGGGCGGTCGTGTCGATAGGCGCCACATGTCCATCGAGGTGACCAATGGTCTCCCGGAGGGCCTGGATCAAGCGGTGACGCTCGAGCTCTCGCTGGCCGAGGCCGAGGCCGTGAAGTCCTGGCTCCTCAAGCCCGCAGCCGACGGCAGCGCGGCCATCGACGACGAGAACGCCAAGTCGGTGATGGTCAAGCTGGGCGCCAAGCTCGATTTCATCGAGGGTGTGGCGCGAGTCCGCGACGAGCTCGAGGCGGCCGGCTTCCCGACCGAGAACCTCAGCGACGAGCAGGTGGCGGACCTGGGCCGGCGAATCGCCGAGTCCCCGATCCGCCGCTACTCGGGCAACCCTTCCTAGCCCTCCAAGAGAACGACCCCAACCGCCCAGCCGGGGCCGTGAAGGGCGGCCCGGGCGGGTGCCCGCTACGGTCGCTGTGTGGCCACCGCCGCTCCGGACGATCGCGCCGCTTTCGCGGCGGTGCCCGCGGGGCCGGCTCATGTCGCGGTCGTTTCCTTTCTCGCTGCACGGGCCGCTCCCACCGGCGGCTTCTGGATCGCGCTGGCCGGCGGCGTCGCGCTCGCGCGCACGGCCGAGC
>JBOGXT010000172.1:0-4345 GCA_050694635.1 Thermoleophilaceae bacterium | reverse complement strand
TCGCTCGAGATCCGCGACGACGATCTCGACATCCCGCCCTTCCTGCGCTGAGCCGTGAAGCGGCGTCCGGGCCGCTGCTAGGGTCCGGCGCTGCATGGCCGCCGGTGCTGCCGAGACGCTCAAGCGGACCCCGTTGTACGACCGCCACGTGGCGGCGGGCGCGCGGCTGGTGCCCTTCGCCGGCTGGGAGATGCCGGTCCAGTACGCGGGCATCAAGGAGGAGCACGTCGCGGTCCGCCGCGAGGTGGGCGTGTTCGACGTATCGCACATGGGCGAAGTCGAGACGACGGGCCCGGACGCGGAGCGCTTCCTCCAGCGCGTCCTGTCGAACGACGTCACCAAGATCGCGCTCGACGGGGCGCAGTACTCGGTCCTGTGCCGTGAGAACGGCGGCGTGCTCGACGACCTCTTCACGTACCGCCACGGCGACGGCTTCCTGACCGTCACGAACGCCTCCAACCATGAGCGCGACCTCGAATGGATGCGGCGACAGGCGCGCGGATACGACGTCAGGGTCCACGACCGCCTCCACGACTTCGCCATGCTCGCCGTGCAGGGCCCGCGGGCGCGCGAGCTGGTGTTCGGGCTGGCCGACGGTGAACTGCCGAAGCGTTTCCGCACCGCACGCCTCAACGTGGCCGGCGCCCCCGGCACGCTGGTCTGCGGGACCGGCTACACCGGCGAGGACGGGGTCGAGCTGCTGATCGCGCCCGGGTACGCGACCACGGTGTGGGACGCGCTGATGGACTCCGGCGCCACGCCGGCCGGCCTCGGCGCGCGCGACACCCTGCGGCTCGAGGTCTGCTTCCACCTCTACGGCAACGACCTGATGGAGGAGCGCGGCCCGATCGAGGCCGGCCTCGGCTGGTGCTGCAAGGAGGACACCGGCTTCATCGGGTCGGACGCGGTCCGGGCCACCCGCGAGGCCGGGCCACGCGAGAAGCTGGTGCCGTTCGCCATGACCGGGCCCGGCATCGCCCGCCAGGGCAACCCCGTGGCGGGCGGCGGCGAGGTGACCTCGGGCACGATGTCCCCGTGCCTGGGGATCGGCATCGGCATGGCCTACGTGCCCGCCGACCGGACCGAGCCCGGTACCCAGATCGAGATCGACGTCCGCGGCAAGCCGCGCCAGGCCGAGGTGCGGGAGAAGCCGCTCTACTCCAAGGAGGGCTGAACGTGGCCGCGTACCCCGACGACCTCAAGTACCACCCCGAGCACGACTGGGCACGGATCGACGGCGACGTCGCCACGTTCGGCATCACCTGGTACGCCCAGGACCAGCTCGGCGAGGTGGTCTTCGTCGACCCGCCGGAGGTCGGCAAGACGGTCACCAAGGACGAGCCGTACGCCGAGATCGAGTCCGTGAAGGCCGTCTCGGACGTCGTCGCGCCGCTCTCCGGTGAGATCGTCGAGGTCAACGAGGGGCTCGGCGACTCGCCCGAGAAGATCAACGAGGACCCCTACGGCGACGGCTGGCTGGTCAGGGTGCGGCTCTCGGACACCTCCGAGGTCGACGACCTGCTGGACCGCGAGACCTACGAGGGCAGCCTCACTTGAGTCGCTACACCTCCGCGACCGACGCCGACCGGGAGGCGATGCTCGAGGCCATCGGCGCCGGCTCGATCGACGAGCTGTTCGCCGACGTCCCCGAGGGCGTACGGCTGGACCGGCCGATCGACCTGCCGGCGGGCAAGCCGGAGCAGGAGGTGTACGGGTACCTGCGCGACCTGGCGGCACGCAACGTGTCCGCCGACGACGAGATCTCCTTCCTCGGCGCGGGCATGTACGACCATTACGTGCCGTCCCTCGTGGACGCGCTGCTCTCCCGCTCCGAGTTCCTGACGCCGTACACGCCGTACCAGCCGGAGGTCTCGCAGGGGACTCTCCAGGTGATGTTCGAGTACCAGACGGCGATCTCGGAGCTCACCGGGCTGCCGGTCTCGAACGCGACGCTCTACGAGGCGCCGAGCGCGGTCGCGTCCGCGGGCTGGCTGGCCCGCCTGCAGAACGGCCGCCCGCGCTTCCTGGTCTCGCGCGCGCTGCACCCGCACTCCCGCGAGGCGCTCGCCACCACCGCCCGCGGGTACGGCACGGCGGTCGAGGAGCTGCCGCTGGCGGCCGGCGTCACCGACGCCGACGCGCTGCGCGAGGCGATCGGCGACGACGTCTCGGCCGTCTTCCTCCAGCAGCCGAACTTCCTCGGGGCGGTGGAGGACATCGAGGCGCTCGCGCCGGTGGCGCGGGAGACCGGCGCGCTGCTGGTGGTCCAGTGCGACCCGCTGACGCTCGGAGTACTGCGCCCGCCGGGCGACTTCGACGTCGACATCGCGGTGGGGGAGGGCCAGACGCTCGGCAACCGGCTGGACTACGGCGGCCCCTCGTTCGGCTTCTTCGCCGCGCAGGAGGCATACAT
Organism: Thermoleophilaceae bacterium; assembly: GCA_050694635.1. GTDB lineage: Bacteria > Actinomycetota > Thermoleophilia > Solirubrobacterales > Thermoleophilaceae > JACVRW01. Next base: position 1,932 of record JBOGXT010000172.1, on the reverse strand, counting down.
GCGGCGGATGCCCGGGCGGATCGCCGGCGAGACGGTCGACGTCGACGGACGGCGCGGCTTCGTGCTCACGCTCCAGACGCGCGAGCAGCACATCCGGCGCGAGAAGGCGACCCACAACATCACCACCGCACAGACGCTCAACGCGCTCGCGGGGATCGTCTACCTGTCGTGGCTGGGCCGGCGCGGGATCGTCGAGCTGGGGGAGCTGCTGCTGGCGCGGACGGCCTACGCGCGGCGGGCGCTCGCCGCGCTCGACGGGGTCGAGCTCCTGCACGAGCAGCCCGTGGTGCGCGAGTTCGCGGTCCGGCTGGCGGCGCCGGTCGACCGCGTGATCGAGCGCTGCGCCGAGCAGGGCGTCAACCCCGGCTATCCGCTGGCGCCGGACTACGACGAGCTCTCCGACGGGCTGCTGGTGGCGATCACCGAGCAGCGCTCGAAGGCGGACATCGACCGCCTGGCCGAGGTGCTGGAGGCGGCGGTGGCGGCCGAGCGCGCGAGCGAAGCGGTGACGAGCGCGCAGCGCGAGGCAGATGTGCACGCATGACCGCGACGATCTTCGAAAGGTCCGTCGAGGGCCGGCGGGCATTCGTCGCGCCGTCGCTCGACGTGCCGCCCGCCGCCCTCCCGCAGCGCTTCCAGCGGGCGGAGCCGCCGCGGCTGCCGGAGGTCGCCGAGCCCGAGATCGTCCGCCACTACACGCGCCTCTCCACGCGCAACTTCCACGTGGACAAGGGCTTCTACCCGCTCGGCTCGTGCACGATGAAGCACAACCCGAAGCTGCACGAGCGGGTCGCCGCGCTGCCGGGCAACGCCCGCCTGCACCCCTTGCAGGCGCCTGCGCGCGCCCAGGGCGCGCTCCGGCTGATGTGGGAGCTCCAGGGCGCGCTGGCCGAGATCGCGGGGCTGCCGCACGTCTCGCTCCAGCCGTCGGCGGGCTCGCAGGGAGAGCTGGCGGGGGTCCTGCTCACGCGCGCCTACCACGAGTCGCGCGGGGAGGACCGCCACAAGGTGCTCGCGCCCGACACCGCGCACGGCACCAATCCGGCCACGGTGACGATGGGGGGCTACGAGGTGGTCAAGCTCGGCACCGACTCCGACGGGGGCGTCGACCTCGACGACCTGCGCGCCCACGCGAGCGAGGACGTCGCCTCGCTGATGCTCACGAACCCGAACACGCTGGGGGTGTTCGACCGCAACATCGAGGAGATCGCACGGATCGTGCACGGCGTCGGCGCGACCCTCTACTACGACGGCGCGAACCTGAACGCGGTGATGGGCCGCGCCCGGCCGGGCGACATGGGATTCGACATCGTGCACTACAACCTGCACAAGACCTTCACCCAGCCGCACGGCGGCGGCGGCCCGGGCGCGGGACCGATCGCGGTCTCGGACCGGATCGAGCCGTTCCTGCCGCGCCCGCAGGTCGTGCGGCGCGACGACGGCTCGTTCGACCTCGACTTCGACCGCCCGCGGTCGATCGGGCGCCTGCGCGGGTTCCAGGGCAACTACGGCGTGTTCGTGCGCTCGTACGCGTACATCCTGTCGCTGGGCTCCGACGGGCTGCAGGAGGCCTCCGAGACCGCCGTGCTCAACGCCAACTACCTGATGGCGCGGCTGCGCGAGCTGTGCGGGGAGCACCTCCCGGCGGCGTTCGACCGCACGTGCATGCACGAGTTCGTGCTCACCGGCGGGCCCATGAAACGCGCGCTGGGGATCCGCACGCTCGACCTGGCCAAGCGCCTGCTCGACCACGACTTCCACCCGCCGACGGTCTACTTCCCGCTGCTGGTGGACGAGGCGCTGCTGATCGAGCCGACCGAGACCGAGACTCGCGAGACGCTCGACGAGTTCGCGGAGGGCGTGGCGGCGATCCTCGCCGAGGCCGCGGACGACCCCGAGGTGGCGCGGACGGCGCCGCACACGACGCCGGTC
>JBOGXT010000171.1:0-10631 GCA_050694635.1 Thermoleophilaceae bacterium | reverse complement strand
CCACTCTGGCGTCCCTGCGCCGTCGCGCTACCCCGGGCGAGCGTGCGCCATGCGGCCGACCGGATCGAGATCGTCTTCAGCGGCGAGCTCGACCTGCTGGCCAACCTCAAGGCGCAGGGCTACGTCGCGCGCCTGGATCGGCGCGCGCCGTAGCGTCGTGCACTCAGGCCTCCCTCAGGCCTTGATCAACCCGTGCGGGTTGAAGACGAACTTCTTGGCCGCTCCCTGGTCGAAGTCCTTGTAGCCGTTCGACGCCTCGTCCAGCGTGATCACCGTGGCGTTGACCGCCTTCGCGATCTGCGCACGGTCGTTGAGGATCATCTGCATGAGACCGTGGTGGTACCTCATGACCGGACACTGGCCGGTGGTGAAGCTGTGTGACTTCGCCCAGCCGAGACCGATCTGGATCGACAGCGAGCCCACCTTGGCCGCCTCGTCGATGCCGCCCGGGTCGCCGGTCACGTACAGGCCCGGGATGCCGAGTCTGCCCGCCACCCTCGTCACGTCCATGATCGAGTTCAGCACAGTCGCCGGAGCCTCATGGTCGGCGTCCGAGCCGTGGCCGCGGGCCTCGAAGCCCACGGCGTCGACGGCCGCGTCCACCTCGGGCACGCCGAGGATCTCCTCGATCTGGTCCTTGGGATCGCCCTTGGAAACGTCGATCGTCTCGCATCCGAAGCTGCGCGCCTGCTGGAGCCGCTCCGGGATCATGTCCCCGACGATCACGACCGCCGCCCCCAGCAGCTGGGCCGAGTGGGCAGCGGCCAGCCCGACCGGGCCGGCGCCCGCGATGTAGACCGTCGACCCCGAGGTCACCCCGGCCGTATAGCAGCCGTGATACCCCGTCGGGAAGATGTCCGACAGCATCGTCAGGTCGAGGATCTTCTCCATCGCCTGTTCCTTGTCGTCGAACCTCAGGAGGTTCCAGTCGGCGTAGGGCACGGCGACGAACTCCGCCTGGCCGCCGACCCAGCCGCCCATGTCGACGTAGCCGTACGCCGAGCCGGGACGGTCCGGGTTGACGTTCAGGCATACGCCCGTGTTGCCGGTCTTGCACATGCGGCAGCGGCCGCAGGCGATGTTGAAGGGCACGGAGCAGAGATCGCCCTTCTTGATGAACTCCACCCCCGGCCCGGTCTCGATCACCTCGCCGGTGATCTCGTGACCCAGGATCAGGCCCTCGGGCGCCGTCGTGCGGCCGCGCACCATGTGCTGGTCGGAGCCGCAGATGTTCGTGGCGACGATCCTGAGGATGGCCGCGTGCGGGAGCTGGCGTCCAACGTTGGCCGGGTTGACTCCCGGGCCGTCCTGCAGCTCGAAGGTCGGAAAGTCGAGGTCGTGCAGCTCGACCTTGCCAGGCCTCATGTAGGCCACGCCTCTGTTCTCAGCCATACAAAAATCCTCTCCCCCTGCCACGGGTTTAGGTCGGCACTCTCAGGAGTGCTCCGGTCTCTCGCTCCCTCCTGCGCCGAGACGGACCCCCGCGGCCCGAGTGCCCCACTCGGCGCACTCGATAGACGCGTGAGTGTACTCCTGCGGGGGAGAGATCGACCGCCGGCCTCGGCCCGGAGCGCGCCCCTTCTTCGCGCGGCTCAGAGCTCGAACTCGGCCAGCTGCGCGCGCAGCTCACGGCAGCGCGAGGTGAGCTGCTCCGTGCGGACGTGCGTCTCCCAATGCAGCGGATGATCGCGGCCGCCGTGGCAGCCCGCTGCCATCGCGAAGGCGTACTCCCACGACGCCAAGTGGGCCCTCAGCTCCGCGGTGGCGTGGGCCAGCTGTCTCTGGAGGCGTTCTCGCATGCCTGGTCTCCCGGTGCGTTCTCCCGAATTTAATCGGCAGCATCGGACCGGATCATGAAAAGAGCGCCCCGAAGGGCGCTCTTTCAAGCGATTCGAGCCTGCTGCCGGGCTAGCTGGTGCCGACCGGCTCGCTGGTGCTCGACGACGGCTCCGGGGTGGTGCTCGCGGTGTACTCGAACTCCTCCTCGGCGCCGAACAGCGCGTCGAGCGCCTTCTTGCGCAGGTCCTCGCTAAGCGCGAGCGCCAGGCCGGCGCCCACGAGGCCCACGAGCAGAAGGCGGCCCTTCCGGCGCTTGCGCTTCTTGCCACCGCGCAGGGAGTCGGCCGCGTCCTTCAGCGAGCTGGCGGCGTTCTTGACCTCGCGCTTGACCTTCTTGTCGTCGAGCGCCTTGGCCGGACCCTTGCCGTTGATCCGCCCGTACGCCTTCTTGGCGGAGACGAAGGCGCTGCGGACGTTCTCGCGCAGCTCCTCGTCCTCGATGAAGCGTTGGACGTACTCGTTGGAGCGGACCGCCTTGCCCGCGGCGTACGCCCCAGCGCCGGCCTTTGCGGCCTTCTTCTTTGCTGCCATTGGTCTCCTCGGTCCGCTTTTGCTGCGCACACTCTACCCGGCTCTGCGCCGGCGACGCTTCTTCTCCAGCGCCGCCTCGAGCACCTCGCCCACGTCGTCCACCAGGACGAACCTCATCCGCTTGCGCAGGTGCTCGGGGATGTCGTCGATGTCGGCCTCGTTGCGGCGCGGCACGATCAGCCTGTTGATCCCCGCGCGCTGCGCGGCGAGCGCCTTCTCCTTCAGCCCGCCGATCGGGAGCACCTGGCCGGTGAGGGTGATCTCGCCGGTCATCGCGGTGTCCGAGCGAGCTGGCCGGCCGGTGGCGCGCGACGCCAGCGCCGTGGCCATGGTGATGCCGGCGCTCGGCCCGTCCTTCGGAATGGCGCCGGCGGGCACGTGCACGTGCACGTCGTGCTCGCGGAAGAAGTCCTCGGGGATCTCCCCGTCGGCCGACTTCACGTACGACAGGGCCGCCGCCGCGGACTCCTTCATCACGTCGCCCAGCTGCCCGGTGATCTGGAGCTTGCCGTCCCCGGGGAAGGTGGTGGCCTCCACGAACAGCACGTCGCCGCCCACCGGCGTCCAGGCCAGTCCCGTGGCCACCCCGGGCTCGCCGGTGCGGCGCTGCACGTCGGGCTGGAAGCGCGGCTTGCCGAGCAGCTCGGCCACGGTCCTCGCCCGCACCACGCGCTTCGACTTGCGGCTCCCCTCGGCGAACTCGCGCGCGACCTTGCGGCAGACCGAGCCGATCTCCCGCTCCAGGGAGCGCACGCCCGCCTCGCGCGTGTAGCCGTCGATGATCACGTCGAGCGCCTCGGCGGTGATCTCGATCTTCGACCGGCCCACGCCGTTGCGGTCCATCTGGCGCGGCACCAGGTAGCGCATCGCGATCTCGCGCTTCTCCTCGTGCGTGTAGCCGGACAGCTCGATCAGCTCCATCCGGTCGCGCAGCGCCGGCGGCACTGTGTCGAGCTGGTTCGCGGTGCAGATGAAGAACACGCTCGACAGGTCGAAGGACAGGTCGAGGTAGTGGTCGCGGAAGGTGGAGTTCTGCTCCGGGTCGAGCACCTCGAGCATCGCGCTGGCGGGGTCGCCGCGGAAGTCGGCGCCCATCTTGTCGATCTCGTCGATCATCAGCACGGGGTTGTTCGACCCGGCGTCGCGCATGGCGCGCAGGATCGTCCCCGGCATCGCTCCGATGTACGTGCGGCGGTGGCCGCGGATCTCCGACTCGTCGCGCACGCCGCCGACGGAGATGCGCTCGAACCGGCGGCCCATCGCGGTGGCGATCGAGCGTCCCAGCGAGGTCTTCCCCACGCCGGGCGGTCCGACGAAGCAGAGGATCGAGGAGCGGGCGTCCGGCTTGAGCTTGCGCACGGCCAGGAACTCGAGGATGCGGTCCTTGACCGTGTCGATGTCGTAGTGGTCGCGGTCGAGCACCTTGCGAGCGTCTTTCAGATCGAGGCTGTCCTCGGTCGCCTCCGACCAGGGCAGGTCGGCGAGCCACTCCAGGTAGGTGCGGATCACGCCGTGCTCGGCCGCCTGCGGCGGCAGCCGCTCGAAGCGATGGAGCTCGCGCTCGGCCTGCTTTACGGCGTGCTCGGGCAGGCCGGCCGCCTCGAGCCGCTCGCGCAGCTCGGTCGCCTCCGCCTGGGTCTCGTCGACCTCGCCGAGCTCCTCCTGGATCGCCTTCAGCTGCTGGCGCAGGAACCACTCGCGCTGGCCCTTGTCCATCTCCGACTGGACCTGCGACTGGATCCGCGTCCCGATCTCGACCAGCTCGAGCTCGCGGGCGAGCAGCTCGGAGAGCATGCGCAGCCGCTTGGCGACGTGTCGCTCCTCGAGCAGCGCCTGCTTCTCCTCGGTCTTGATCCGCAGCGCCCCGGCGATCATGTGCGCCAGCTCGGCCGGGTCGTCGAGGTTGGCGACCGCGATCAGGAGCTCCTCGGGCAGGTAGGGCAGCTCCTCGATGATGCGCGAGAAGGTGGCCTGCACGTTTCGGTGGAGCGCCTCGAGCTCGGGCGAGGGGACGAGCTCGTCGGGCGCGTCCTCGATGCGGGCGACCAGGTAGGGGTCGGTCGCCGCGAAGCCGGTGAGCTCGACCCGCTGGGCGCCGTGCACGAGGATGCGAAGCGTGCCGTCGGGGACCTTGAGCATGCGCGCCACTACGCCGGCCACGCCGACGCGGTAGACGTCGTCGGCCCCTGGCTCCTCCTCCACGTCGCCGAGGCGCGAGGCGACCATGACGAGCATGCGGTTGCCGGCGAGCACGTCGTTCACCAGCCTGAGCGACCGCTCCTGGCCGATGGCGAGCGGCGTCAGCGTCTCCGGGAACGGGACCGAGTCGCGCAGCGGCAGGACCGGCAGGGCGTCCGGCAGGTTGCTGCGGACCTCTGCCGTGGCGGCCTCCCCCTCGGCGGAAGGGATGTGGATGCTCACGCCTCGCGCTCTTCGATCGGCACGCGCCGGACCGCGTCGTCCGGCCGCGCCAGGGGAACCTCGACCTCGAGGATGCCGTCCTCGTAGGAGGCGCGCGCCTCCCCGGCGACCACCTCGGCGCCGAGCTCCACGACCCGGCGGAAGGGGCCGTGCTCGATCTCGATCTGCTGGTAGAGACGTCCCGCGGACTCGGCCGGCCGGCGCTCACCGGCGATCAGCAGCTGCCGGCCGCGGATCTCGAGCGCGACATCCTGGATGTCGATGCCGGCCAGGTCTGCCTTGACGACCGCCCGCGGCGGGGAGTCGGCGTAGAAGACGTCGACGGACGGCGAGAACCCGCGGCCGCGGAGCCCGGTCTGGCGCTCGAAGACGTCGCCGAACAGCTCGTCGATCTCGCGCCGCATGCGCTCGAAGTTCGCGAACAGGTCACGGGAGGACGCCACGGCGCCCGAGGATAGTCCCCGGGCGCCGTGTGCTTCGGGCGGCGGCCGGCCGGCGGCTCAGCCGACGATCAGCGCGCGGCCGTTGCGCGGCTGCAGCGGCCGGGCCGAGTACCCGAGGATCGAGCTCATGCTGTCGATCTGGCGGCGCGACATCTCGACGTAGGAGTCGGCAACGTTCCAGCGGATGCCCTCGCTGCACGGCGGCGTCGTGAGCGAGCCGGCGTACCGGAAGGCGGTCAGCCTGCGCGGCATCAGGCCGCGCAGGTCCACGGGCTCCTCGACCTCGGTCTCGTCGCCCTCGGAGCGCGGCAAGCGGCCGAGCTCGGCGAACGCCTCGTTGCGGTCGCCGCGCTTGACCAGCACGCCGAACACGGCGCGCTCGCCGTCGGCGGCCTGGTGCACGAAGTGGATCTCGAGCGGGTAGCGGCGGCCTGTCACGGCGTGCTCGCTGGGGGCGTGGAAGTGGAACTGGAGCAGCCTGAACGCCTTGTCGCCGATGTAGAGCGTCTGCTCCTCGTCCGGGATGCCCTCGACCGTGTAGCCGTTGTTCTCCACGACGAGCGGGGTCGGCCGGTAGGAGGCCCGGATGCGCTCGGCCCGGACGCTGTCTGCGCCACTCAGGTCGATCGGGGACTGGCTCAGGCCGGTGGAGCAGGTCGAGAAGGACGGGTCGAGGCTGCCCCAGTTGGCCGGGCCGCGCTCGCCCTCGTAGTCCCACTCGATCTCCTGAGCCATCGCGGGAGCGGCGAAGGCTAGCGCGAGGACGGGAGTGATGAGGAGGCTCTTGATGATCATGACGCGTGTGACAGTCGTGAGAAAGGGGGCGTTACATGAAGCGAACTTGGGAAAGGTGCGGGCATGCGCACCATTCGACTGGGTCTCCTCACCCTTCTTGCGTTGCTCGTCCTCCCGGCCGTGGCCGCCGCGAAGCCGGACGTCGAGGTCCAGCTCCTCGGCATCAACGACTTCCACGGGCACCTCGAGTCCACCACGCCCGGCACCATCGCCCCGGACCCGGCCTCGCCGCGCGTGCCGGCCGGGGGGGCGGAGTACCTGGCCACCCACCTGCGCCAGGCCGAGCAGACGAACCGCAACACGCTGATCGTGTCCGCGGGCGACCTGATCGGCGCTTCGCCGCTGCTCTCGGCGCTGTTCCACGACGAGCCGACGATCGAGGCGATGAACAAGATCGGGCTCGACCTGAACGCGGTCGGCAACCACGAGTTCGACGAGGGCTCCGCCGAGCTGCGGCGCATGCAGCGCGGCGGCTGCCACCCGGTCGACGGCTGCCTCGACGGCGACGGCTTCGCCGGCGCGAAGTTCCGCTTCCTGGCCGCCAACGTGGTCGACGAGGACAGCGGCCGGACGCTCTTCCCGGCCTACTCGATCAAGGAGTTCAACGGCATCAAGGTCGGCTTCATCGGCATGACCCTCGAGGGCACTCCCGACATCGTCTCGCCGTCGGGCGTCGCCGGCCTCGACTTCCTCGACGAGGCCGAGACCGCCAACCGCTATGCGCGGGAGCTGCGCCGCCGCCACGGCGTGCGCGCCATCGTGGTCCTGCTCCACGAGGGCGGCCTGCAGACCGCCCCCGGCGGCATCAACGACTGCAACGGCATCTCGGGCCCGATCGTCGACATCGTCGAGCGGACCACGAGCCAGGTGGACCTGTTCGTCACGGGTCACACGCACACGGCGTACAACTGCGTGATCGACGGCCGTCCCGTCACGAGCGCGAGCTCGTTCGGGCGCCTCCTGACCGACATCGACCTCACGCTCGACCGTCGTTCGCGCGACGTGGTCGAGGTCGCGGCGAACAACCAGATCGTCACCCAGAACGTGTTCAAGGCGATGGACATGTCGCAGCTGATCCAGCGCTACGACGCGATCGCCGCGCCGCTGCGCGACCGCGTGATCGGACGCATCACCGCGGACATCACCCGCACGCCGGACGACTCGCTGGAGCACGCCGCCGGCAACCTGATCGCCGACGCCCAGCTGGCGGCGACCTCGTCGCCCGACACCGGGACCGCGGTGGCGGCGTTCATGAACCCGGGCGGCGTGCGCTCCGAGTTCCTCTTCGCCCAGAGCGGCTCGGAGGGGGACGGCAACGTCACCTACGGCGAGGCGTTCACCGTGCAGCCGTTCGGCAACTCGCTCGTGACGATGACGCTGACCGGCGCGCAGATCCTCGACGTGCTGAAGTCGCAGTGGTGTGGGCAGGACTTCCCGCGCGTGCTGCTGCCGTCGGCGAGCGTCGCCTACACGTTCGACCAGAGCGTGGCGAGCGGCCTGGTCGGACAGCCCTGCGAGGGGGCTCCGAACCCGGTGACGAGCCTGTCGATCGGCGGCACGCCGGTCGATCCGGCCGCGAGCTACCGGATCACGGTCAACTCGTTCCTCGCGGACGGCGGCGACCGCTTCCCGGTGCTGCGCGCGGGCACCGACCGGCTCGGCGGCGCGGTGGACACCGACGCGCTGGAGGCCTACCTCGCGCCGTCGCTCACGGGCACGCCGATCGCCCCGCCGGCTCTGGACCGGATCGACGTCGTGCCCTGATCGCCACGCAGCAGCGGCCGGGCTCCGGCTCGAGCCCGCCCGTGACGTCCCCGCGGTCAAGCCCCTCCAGGAGGCCCTGGAGGTAGGCCAGGTTCATCCCGCACACGACGTCGCGGTGGTCCACCGCCAGCCGGTGAAAGGGGCAGTTCCCGAGCCGGATCACGCCCGCCTCGTCCTCGAACGGCTCGTACCCGCGCGCGGCCAGGGCGTCCTCTAGGGAGTCCTTCCGGCCCTCGCCCAAGCCCTCGCCGAGGCGGCGACCGGCGCGGGCGGCCACGGTGTGGAGCGCGGCCCGCGCCTCGCCGCTCTCCTCGGCCGCCTCGGCGAGCAGGTCGGCGGCGAGCTCGTAGTCGCGAGGCGGTACCGAGACGGACACCTCTCCCTGCGCCGTGTAGAGCTTGGCCGGCCGCCCGGCACCCGGTCCGCTGCGCCCCTCGGGGCGCCGGTAGCTGATCGCCAGCAGAGCGTGCTCGGCGAGCCTGTCCAGGTGGTAGGCGGCCAGCGAGCGGCTGATTCCGACCGCCTCGGCCGCCTCCTCGCGGCTGACAGGATCGGAGCTGCCGCGGACGTAGTCGTAGAGGCGCCGGCGGACCGGCTCGCCGAGGGTGGCCAGCCGGGCGAGCTCCTGACTCATGTCGCTGAGTCTAACACCAACGGAAGTTGACAAACCGTGGCAGACGGCGTACGGTGCTGTCAACGTTCATTGTTTTTAGAAAGGAGCAGTCGATGAGCACCGTTGCAATCGGTACACCGCGCGCCGCGACGTGGCGCGACTCCCGCTTCCAGGCCTACGCGCTTCTGCGGACCGGCTTCGCCGTCGCTCCGATCCTGTTCGGGCTCGACAAGTTCTTCGACGTCCTCGTCGATTGGCCGAAGTACCTGGCGCCGTGGCTGAACGACCTCGCCCCCGGCAGCGCCCAGGACTTCATGTACGCCGTGGGCGGCGTCGAGATCTTGGCCGGGCTGGTGGTTGCCCTGAAGCCGCGCTACGGTGCCTACCTGGTCGCCGGCTGGCTCGGCGGAATCATCGTCAACCTGCTGAGCCACTCGGGTTACTACGACATCGCGCTGCGCGACTTCGGCCTCTTGATCGGAGCGCTCGCTCTCGGGCGGCTCGCGGCGGCCTACGACCCGCCGCTTCGCGGGGCCGGTGAGGTGAGGAGCTCATGAACCGGCTGGGGCTCCTGCGTGAGGCCGGGGTGTCGATCTGGCTCGACTCGCTCTCGCGCGATCTGCTGGACAGCGGCCGCTTCGACCGCCTCGTGCGCGACCACGGCGTGACGGGAGCGACCTCGAACCCGACGATCTTCGAGCGGGCGCTCGGGGATTCCGCGGCCTACGACGACGAGCTGTGGCGGCTCGCCGACGAGGGCGCGAGTGCGAAGGCGGCCTTCTTCGCGCTCGCCCTGGAGGACGTGCGCCGGGCGGCCGAGCTACTGAGGCCGGCGCACGACGGCAGCGCGGGGCGCGACGGCTTCGTCTCCTTCGAGGTCACGCCGGACCTGGCGCACGACTCGGCTGGGACCGTCGAGCAGGCGCTGGCGCTCTGGCGACGGCTCGATCTGCCCAACGTGATGATCAAGGTGCCCGCCACCCGGGCCGGCCTGACCGCGATCGAGAGGCTCACCGCCTTTGGCGTGAACGTGAACGTCACCCTGCTGTTCGCGCTGGAGCGCTACGAGAGGGTGATTGACGCCTACCTGCGCGGGCTCGAGCGGCGGCTCGAGGCCGGCCGGCCGCTCGACGGGATCTCCTCCGTCGCCTCGTTCTTCGTCTCCCGGATCGATGCCAAAGCCGACCGCCTGCTCCCGGTCGACTCCCCGCTCCGCGGACGGATCGCCGTCGCGAACGCCCACCATGCGTACGCCCGCCAGCGCGAGCTGTTCGGCGGAGGCCGTTGGGCGCGGCTGCGCTCCGCCGGCGCGCGCGAGCAGCGGCCGCTGTGGGCGAGCACGGGGACCAAGGATCCGGCGCTCTCCGACGTCCACTACGTCGAGCGGCTCGTCGCCCCCGGGACGATCGACACGATGCCGGTGGCGACGCTCCTGGCGTTCGCCGATCACGGAGAGGTGCGCGAGGCGGTCGACCCCGCTTCCGACGCGCCCCGGCAGGTGCTCGCCGAGGCGGCCGAGGCCGGGATCGACCTCGACCGCATCACCGCCGAGCTCGAGAGCGAGGGCGTGAAGTCGTTCTGCGACTCCTACGAGCGCCTTCTCGAACGCCTGGCATCCGAGCGGACGGCGGCGGTCGCCGCCCAGTAGCCGGACATCCCGTGCACGCCGCCTCCGGGCGGCGTCGAGGACGAGCAGATGAAGAGGCCCGGCACGGGGGTCGAGTACGGCACCGGGCGGGCGACCGGGCGCGTGAAGAGCTGGCGCAGGTCCTGCACGCCGCCGTTGATGTCGCCACCCACGTAGTTGGGGTTGCGCCGTTCCACCTCCGCGCTGTCCATCGCCGAGCGGGCAGCGATCAGGTCGCGGAAGCCGGGAGCGAAGCGCTCGACCTGCCGCTCGATGGCGTCGGTCATGTCGCGCGTCGACCCGCTCGGCGCGTGGCAGTAGGCCCAGGCCGTGTGCCGCCCCTCCGGCGCTCGGGTGGGGTCGAACAGGCTCGGCTGGACGAGCAGGACGAAGGGCCGCTCGTGGTGCTCGCCGCGCGTGGCGGCCTCCTCCGATGCCGCGATCTCGTCCAGCGTCCCGCCCAGGTGCACCGTGCCGGCCCGCGCCACCTCGGGCGCGCTCCACGGGATCGGCCCGTCGAGCGCCCAGTCCAGCTTGAAGATCCCGGGCCCGTACCGGTAGCGCGACAGACGGCGCCGGTAGCCGTCCGGCAGCCGCC
>JBOGXT010000170.1:0-11547 GCA_050694635.1 Thermoleophilaceae bacterium | reverse complement strand
CCCCCGGACCCCCCGTGGCAACTGGCCGGTGGGCGTTACTCACTACTCGGAGCGATCGCGGTCGCGGTCGCGGTAACGCGATCCGCCCCGGTCCCGGTCGCGGTCACGGCCGCCGCCGCGGCCGCCGTTGTCACGGTCACGCCGGCCACGGCCGCCGCGGTCACCGCGGCCGCCCTTGTCGCCGGTGCCCATCGACGCCAGCTCCTCGGGCGACTTGCCGGCGATCTCGGGGTCCTCCGCCAGGCGCAGGCCGATGCGGCCCCGCTCGCGGTCGACCTCGACCACCTTGACGCGCAGCTCGTCGCCCCGGTTGACGACCTCCTCGACCGTGTTCGGGCGCTGGCCCGGCGCCACGTTCGAGATGTGGAGCAGCCCGTCGGTGCCCTTGGCGAGCTCGACGAAGGCGCCGAACGTGGTCGTCTTGACTACCTTGCCGGTGAACTCGTCGCCGACCTCGACCTCCTTGGTCATCGAGCGGATCCGGTCCACCAGGGCGTCGCCCTGGTCGCCCGTCTGGGCGTAGATGCGCACCGTGCCGTCGTCGTCGATGTCGATCTGGGCGTCGAACTCCTCGGACAGCGCGCGGATCGTCTCGCCGCCCTTTCCGATGACGGCGCCGATCTTCTCGGTGTCGATCTGGATGGCGCTGATCCGCGGCGCGTACTGCGACAGCTCCGAGCGCGGCTCGGAGATCGTGTCGGTCATCTCGCCGAGGATCGTCATGCGCGCGTCCCTCGCCTGCGAGAGCGCGTCGCGCAGGATGTCGAACGTCACGCCGGTGATCTTGATGTCCATCTGGAGGGCGGTGATGCCCTCGGAGGTGCCGGCGACCTTGAAGTCCATGTCGCCGAGGTGGTCCTCCACGCCCGCGATGTCGGTGAGGACGATGTAGTCGTCGCCCTCCTTGATGAGGCCCATCGCCACACCGGCCACCGGGGCCTTGAGCGGCACGCCGGCGTCCATCAGCGACAGCGAGGAGCCGCACACCGACGCCATCGAGGACGAGCCGTTCGACTCGAGGATGTCGGACACCACTCGGATCGTGTACGGGAACTCGTCCACCGGCGGCACCACCGGCACCAGCGCGCGCTCGGCGAGCGCGCCGTGGCCGATGTCGCGCCGCTTCGGCCCGCGCATGAACCCGGCCTCCCCGACCGAGAACGGCGGGAAGTTGTAGTGGTGGAAGTAGTGCTTGGCCTCCTGAAGGCCGAGCGTGTCGAGCCGCATCTCGTCACGGGTCGTGCCGAGCGCGGCGACCGAGAAGGCCTGCGTCTGGCCGCGGGTGAAGATCGCCGACCCGTGCGTGCGCGGGGCGACCCCGACCTCGATCCAGATGTCGCGGATCTCCTCGGCGGCGCGGCCGTCGGGCCGCTTCTTGTCCACCGCGATCCGCTTGCGGATGATGTCCTTCTCGAGCTTGTCGAAGGCGAGCTGCACGGCCGCCCGGTGGGCGGCCACGGCGGCCTCGTCGCCGTCGACCTGCTCGGCCAGGGCGTCGAGCACCTCCTGCTCGACCCGCGCGGTGGCCTCCTGGCGCTCGAGCTTGTCGGCCACCTGGGTGGCCTCGTCGAGCGCGGCGCCGAAGCGGTCCCGCAGCTCCGTGGCGATGCCCTCGTCCACCTGCGGCGGGATGACCTCGTCCTTGTCCTTGCCGGCCTGCCTGCGCAGGTCGTGCTGGGCCTGGCAGAGGTCCTTGATCGCGGCGTGGGCGATGTCGAGCGCGTCGAGCACCTCGGCCTCGGCGATCTCGTTGGCGCCCGCCTCAACCATCAGGATGGCCTCCTCGGTGCCGGCGACCACGAGGTCGAGCGGCGACTCGAGCAGCCACTCCTCGTCGGGGTTGACGAGGAAGTTGCCCTCGCCGTCCTGGCCGATGCGCACGGCGCCGACCGGCGCCGGGAAGGGGATGTTCGACACCATCAGCGCGGCGCTGGCGCCGTTCATCGCGAGGATGTCGTAGGGGTGCTCGTGGTCGACCGACATCGGGATCGAGACCAGCTGGGTCTCCCGCCGCCAGCCCTTCGGGAAGAGCGGGCGCAGCGGTCGGTCGATCATGCGGGCGGTGAGGGTGGCCTTCTCGCCGGCGCGACTCTCGCGGCGGAAGAAGCTGCCGGGGATCTTGCCCGCGGCGTACATGCGCTCCTCCACGTCCACGGTGAGCGGCAGGAAGTCGACGTCGCGCACGTTGCCCGCCGTCGCGGTGCACAGCACCTTCGTCTCCCCCGCCGTCACGACCACGGAGCCGCTTGCCTGCTTGGCAAGCTTGCCGGTCTCGAACTCGATCTCGGTACCGCCGATCTCGAGCGAGACACGGCTCACACCATCAGTCATGTGTGTCCTTTCAGCCGCCTCCGGTTGGCGGCATGGCTTTCGTACGTTCCGTTGCGAACCCGCCGAAGGCTAGCAGCGGGTCCGCAACAGAACGTGAGCCTCCCTGCGGACTACCGCCTGACTCGGCAGTCGGTGCGAAGGTCGAGCGACCGCCGCTGGCCGCGCTCGACGAACACCTGGCGCGCCGAGCGGATCGTGCCCTCGGGCTGCTCGCAGAAGAGCGTCCATGTCTCCTGCTGGGCCTCCTGGAAGGGCCCCGGACCCGCGAAGGTGACCGTGCCGGACCAGGGCTCGACGGCGGCGTAGTTGATCACGCGCACGACGTAGTCCCCGGCGGGATCGGCCACGACCGCCTGCTCGAAGTTGGTGGTGCCCTGACCGGAGGTGGCCACCGGGTCGCCGGTCGCGTTGCCGCTCGCGTCGGCCCGGTAGATCTTCATGTCCCAGTCGCTGACGGGCGTCGGCCACTCGATGCGGAAGGTCGCCTTTGCGTTGTCGATGCCGGCTCCGCTCGGGACCGTGATCTCGTGGTCCTCGTAGCAGGTCGGCGGCGGGGTGTCGAAGTTCGCGCACGGCGCGGTGCCACCGCGGGACGCGAACTCCTGCTGGGCACTCGGCTCGCCGGTCGCCGGCCTGCCGCTCTCCTTCATCACGAGCGGGCGAGTGGACGGGTTCACGTGCCAGTCGAACAGGCCGTTCGAGCCCACCTGCATCGTGGTCTCGAGCGTGTCGGTGAAGGTCGAGCCGTCGAAGGTCGGCGTCTCGAACGTCTTCTTCAGCCGCAGCACGGCGTTCGCCGGCGCGCGGCCGTCCAGCACCGAGTGGTTGGTCGTGCTGGCGGTGTTCTCCTGCGCCTTGTAGAAGGCGGCGCGGTTGCCGCCGCCGGTGGCGTCGTCGGTGGTGCCGTTCCACTCGGCCAGCGTCTCCGCAAACGGCGGGTGGAAGCCGAGGTCGCCGATCTCGAACGTGTAGCCGAAGCCGCCGGTGGCCGAGTACGTCCAGTCCTCGGTCGTCCCGGAGGTGTCGTACAGCTGCCAGCCGTACTGGCTCGTATAGCCGTTCTCGGCCGCCATCGAGTCGCCCAGCGCCTTCAGGGCGGGCTCATCCGGCGCGAGGCCCTGCGAGGCGAGGCCGGGCGGGCGCAGCACGAGGTTCGAGAACGTGTGATTGGTGATTAGTGTCGTGACCTGCCGGCTCGAGACGAGCTCACGGACGTTTTTGGTCTCGGGCTCGGAGAACGGCCCCGAGCCGCGGTAGGTCTGGGTGAAGAAGTCGCCGCTCGAGCCGGGGCCGCCCCAGAAGGCGCCGTAGTTGCGGTTGGGGTCGACGCCGCCCTCGAAGATGCCCGTGCTCGGCTGCGCGCAGTTGCCGGCCTCGGGGTCGCCCGGCAGGCGGCAGTTCTTGCGCCGGTACTCGTTCGGGTGGGCCGCCGCGGCGAGGATGAACTCCTCGTCGGAGATGTCGCCGCTGCCGTCCAGATCGGTGTCGGCCCCGTCGCCGTTCAGATAGAGCTGGCCGGCTTCGCGCGAGGCGTTGAAGCCGTCGGGGTTCACCACCGGCACGACGATCGTACGGGTGTTCTCGACCACCTGCCGGACGCGAGCGCCGCCCTGGCGGTAGCCCAGGATCAGCTCGTAGGCCCACTCCATCGCGTGCTCGCCCGAGGGCCACTCGCGCGCGTGGTGGAGACCCATCTGAAGGAACACCGGCCGCCCGTCCCGCGCGTTCGGGTTCGTGGCGATCTCGATGGCCTCGACCTTGCGACCCTCGAACGTCTCGTGGTTCAGGGTGATCGGCCGCACCAGGTCGGGGTGCTCGCGGGCCAGGCGCTTCATGTCCTCGCTGTAGTCGAACAGGCGCCGGTAGCTGTTCTGGCCACTCGGGAACTCGGAGCTCGCGTTGGCCGCGGCAAAGCGGGCGTCCGCGGCCCGGTCGCGCTTGGCGGCAAGCACCAGGTCCGGGACCTCGACGGTGTAGACGAAGTTGTTCGCTGTGAGCTTCTGAGCGTCCGCGGCGCCGTGGAGCACGACCTCGAGGTAGCCGGGGCCGCCGTGCTCGGTCACGTCCAGCCCGAGGCCCGCCAGCTCGTTGCGGCGCTCGAGGTTGGGGGTAGACACCCGCACGAGCTGAGCGCGCTGGACGTTCGATGTGTCGATCGCGCTCGACTCGACGTTCAGCGAGGCGCTCGACGCGCTGCCCGAGAGACGGCAGGCCTGGACCACGAGCCGCTCGCCCGCGATCGCGAGTCCCGACGCGACCTCACGGCTGCCGCGGTAGGCGGAGCCGGCCACCACCTGACCCGTGTCCGCCTCGAACACGGACACGTCCCAGTCACCGCCTGCCGCGTTCAGGCGCGCGGTCACGGAGCCCGCCGTCGGCATGGTCACGCTCTCCTGCGCGAACCCGGAGCCTCCGGAGAGCTTTCGCTCGGTACAGCTGCGGTCGACGGCGGACCCGGCCGAGACCTGCTTGGAGAGCAGCACCTCGGCGGACGCGGGCGCCGCGAGGGCGACGGCGAGGACACCGGCCACGAAGAGGCCGGACAGGAAACGTCTCATTCTGGGCTTCACTCCCGCTTGCGATTAAGGCGCGCCGCGCCTCGAGCAGTGGCAGTGTTCCCCGGCGCGCACGAAAGGTAAACCGAAATTGCCGCGAAAGGTCAACTCCGACTCCCTTTGGCCGGGAAACACATGGACCGCAGCCTGAAACGCGCGCGGCGACCCGATCTTGCGGTCTCCGCGGGCAGATCAGGTAGCCCGGCTCGTGAGCCACTCGACCAGCTCGGCGCGCGGCACGCCGGGGTGGGCGCGTCCGGACACGAACTGGGTCGGCGTGGTGGTCACGCCGGCGCGGATGCCGCTGCGGAAGTCGCGCTCCACCCGCTCCGCTACCGGATCCGAGCGGCGGTCTGCCTCGAAGCGGTCGAGGTCGAGCCCCAGCCCGCCGGCGCGCTCCCAGAGGTGCGGGTCGTCGAGGTGGCCCTGGTCCTCGAGCAGCGAGTCGTGCATCTCCCAGAAGCGGCCCTGAAGGCCGGCCGCCTCGGCGGCCGCCGCCAGCACGCGGGCGCGCGGGTGCTTCGAGACGACCGGGAAGTGGCGGAAGACCCGCTGCACCGGGAGCTCCTTCAGGATCAGGTGCGCGCGGGCGCAGTAGGGGCACTCGAGGTCGGCGTACTCGAGCACCACCGGCCCTGAGCCGCGAACGTGGTCGTCCGAGCCGGGCTCAGGCGGGGGTGCGCTGGTCCAGCGCGTCAAAGATGAGGTTGGCCCCCGGCACCTCGAGCGGCGGGGACAGGTAGGACCACTCGACGGTTCCTTCCACGCCCACCATCACCAGGGCCCGCCCGGCGACCCCGTGATCCTCCGACCACACGCCGTAGGCCCTGGCCACCGCTCCCTTCGGGTGGAAGTCCGCCAGGAGGGGGATGTCCAGGCTCATCTGGCTGCGAAAGGCGCGGTGGCAGAAGACGCCGTCGACGGAGATGCCCAGGAGCTTCGCGCCGCGCTCCTCGAGCTCCCCCAGCACCTCCTGGTAGACGCTTAGCTGGTCGGTGCAGACCGGGCTGAAGTCCGCGGGGTAGAAGGCGAGGACCACCGTCCGGCCGCGGAAGTCCGCCAGCGAGAGCTCGTGCCCGTCCTGGTCGGGCAGCGTGAAGTCGGGAGCCTGGGCGCCGGGCTCGATCACCGCCGCAGCCCGAGCTCCTGGATGAGAGCCCGGTAGCGGTCGATGTCGCTGGCCTGGAGGTACTTGAGCAGCCGGCGGCGCTTGCCGACCAGCATCAGCAGCCCGCGCCGCGAGTGATGATCCTTGCGGTGCTCGCGGAGGTGCTCGGTGAGCTCGTTGATGCGAGCCGTGAGCAGCGCGACCTGGACCTCGGTCGATCCGGTGTCGTCGTCGCCGCGCCCGTGGCGGGCGACGATCTCGCGCTTCTTCTCGGCGGTCAACGTCATCGGCGGGAAACCGTAGCAGCAGCCTGCTCCACATCACGGATCATCTGCTCCACGAGCGCGTCGACCGACTCGAACCGCTTCTCGCCCCGCAACCGCTCGATGAAGGCGATGCGCAGGGTCTGTCCGTAGAGGTCGCCGTCGAAGTCGATCAGGTGGGCCTCGACGAGCAGCCCGCGGCCGGTGTCGAAGGTTGGCCGCACACCCACGTTCACCGCTGAGGCGTGCCCGTGGGCCCAGGCTGCGTATACGCCGTGGCCCGGGTGGACGAACGCGTCGTCCGGAACGAGGTTGGCGGTCGGCATCCCGAGCGTCCGTCCCCTTTTGTCTCCCTCGACCACGTCGCCCTCGAACAGGAACGGCCCGCCGAGGAAGTCAGCCGCGTCCCTCACCTCCCCGGCCGCGACGAGACCGCGGATCTGGGTCGAGGAGACGGTCTCGCCGCGGACCTCGACCAGCGGGACCACGCGGGTCTCGAACTCGTCGCGGGAGCGCAGGAAGTCGGCGGTGCCCCGCGCGCCCTCTCCGAAGCGGAAGTTCTCCCCCACCGACACCCGCTGCGCGCCCAGCCGCCGGATCAACACGTCCTGCACGAAGTCCTCGGCGCTCTGCTTCGAGAAGCCGCGGTCGAACGGGATCACCACCAGCTCGCCCACCCCGAGCCCCGCGATCAGGTCGCGCTTGATGGGGAACGGGTTGAGCAGCTTGGGGGTGGCCTCGGGGTGGATCACCGACAGCGGATGGGGGTCGAAGGTCAGCACCGTGTCGCTGCCGCGGATGACCTCGCGGTGGCCGAGATGGACGCCGTCGAAGGTGCCGATGGCGACGCTGCGCGGGCGTGGGCCCGGCTCGACCTCGGGAAGCGAGAGAACCTTCATGCGGGCGCGAACACTACGACGGGCTGAAGCTCGTCACCGCGCGGTTCGGCGATGGCGAGGAGCTCGCCGCCGGCGGTGAGACGGACGGGAAGCGGGCCGGGCTCGCCGAAGGCGGCGGCGTCGCCGGCGGCGCGAGCCGCTTCGCCCCTCCGCGGAACGCGCCGCCCATGCCGCACGGCGGTGGCTTCGCTCTCGTCGAGGGCCCGCGCCGGCAGGAAGGCGAGTGCCTCGCCGAGCGGCACGATCCGCTCGGCGTCGGCGTCCTCGAGCCGGAATGGGCCGATCGCGGTGCGCTCGAGCTCCTCGCAGTAGGCGTCGCCCAGGTCCGCGATCAGCGTGCGCACGTACGTGCCCGCCGAGCACTCGATCTCGAACCCCGCCCGGCCGCCCTCCTCCCACAGCAGCGCGGCGCGGTACACCGTCACCGGACGCGGCTCCGGCTCCACCCGCTCGCCCGCCCGCGCGAGCTCGTACGCCCTGCGGCCGCCCACCTTCACCGCCGAGTAGGCCGGCGGGCGCTGAAGCTGCTCGCCCACCGGGATCTCGAGCCGCTCCGGGATGCGGCCGGTTTCGACCAGCTCTCCGTCGCGGTCGCCGGTGTCGGACACCCACCCCAGCCGTGCAACCGCGCGGTAGGTCTTCGGCAGCCCCATCAGGAACCGCTGCGCGCGCGTCCCGCTCCCCACCAGCACCAGCAGCAGCCCGGTGGCGAACGGGTCGAGCGTGCCGGCGTGCCCCACCTTGGTGCCGCGCGGAAGCGAGCGGCGCACCTCGGCCACCACGTCGTGCGAGGTCACCCCCGCCGGCTTTCGCCGGAGCAGGACCCCGGCCGGGACCAAGTCAGCCGGACAGCTGCTCGCTGACGAGCGCGCGCAGCCGCTCGACGAGCTCCGGGTACGGCAGCGCGGTCGAGAACCCGGCGGCCTGCGGGTGCCCGCCGCCGCCGAAGCTGCGTGCGATGCGCGACACGTCCACACGGCCGTCGGTGGCGCGCAGGCTGACCTTGCGCATCCCGTCGCGGTCCTCGGAGAGCAGCTCGCGCACGAGCACCGCCACGGCCGTGCCCTCGACGGCGCGCACGTGGTCGACCACGCCCTCAGAGTCGGTCTCGAACGCGCCCGTCTGCTCGTAGTCCTCTTTGACCAGGTGGGCGATCGTGATCGCGCCGTCGTCGACGCGCTGGACGCTCGCGAGCGCGCGCTGGAGCAGCTGCACGCGGCGGAACGGCAGGTTCTCGTAGAGCCGGCGGTACACCTGGTGCGGCTCCACGCCCGCCTCGATCAGCTCGGCCGCCATCCGGTGGGCCGTGGGGGTGGCGTTCTCGTACATGAACCGGCCGGTGTCGGTGACGAGGCCGGTGTAGAGCGCGTCGGCGATCGGCGGGGTGATCTCCACGTCCAGCTCCTTGGCGATCCGCCACACCATCTCGGCCGTGGAGGACGCGGCCGGGGAGACGAGGTTGACCGTGCCGAAGCGGGTGTTGTCGTGGTGGTGGTCGATGTTGAGGATGTGCAGCCCGTCGCCCTGGAGGAAGTCGACCGGCATGCGGTCGATGTTGCCGCAGTCGAGGAATACGATCGTGCGCTCGTTGACGTCCGCGGGCGGGGCGCCGACCAGGCTCTTGTCGAAGGTCCAGGCGCGGTACTCCCAGGGCAGCGGGAACTCGTCCGGCGACATGAACATCAGGCTGTCCTTGCCGAGCTGCTGGAGGATCCAGTGCATGGCGAGCAGGGAGCCGAGGGCGTCGCCGTCGGGGTTCTCGTGCGTCGTCAGCAGCAGCTTGTCGGCCGCCCGCAACTCCGTGATCACCTGTTCCTGCTCGGTCACGATACTCATGCGTCGTCCAGCAGCTCGGAGATGCGCATACCTCTGTCTATCGACTCGTCGAAGACGAACTCCAGCGTCGGCGTCCTCTTCATCCTCAGCTCCCGCGCGATCGCCTGCTGGAGCAACCCGTGGGCCGAGGCGAGCCCCGCGAGGGTCTCGGTTCGCTCGGACTCGCCGCCGAGCACGCTCACGAACACGCGTGCGTGGCGAAGGTCTGGGCTTGTCTCGACTGAGGTCAAAGTCACGAATCCTATGCGCGGGTCGCTGAAGCCCTCGGCGATGCGTGCGGAGATAACTTCGCGGACCGCCTCGTTCACCCTGCGCATGCGGTCTGAAGTCACTGTACTCAAAGGTCCTCTGTAGACACCAATCGAATCTCCACGCGGGCGCCGTCTGGATACATGCCCAGCACATAGCGTTCGACGCCGGCGCAATGTTCCCTCAACTGGCCGGCGTGGCGGCCGACCAGCGCCGCGGTGAGCGTGGCCCGCTGCCACAGATCGTGATGATCGGTCTCGGCGACGGAGGCCCCGAAGCGGCGCTGGAGCTGCGCCTTCAGCGAGGACAGCTCCTTGCGCTTTCCCTTCAGGCTGCGGTTGTGCGGGAAATGGAGGTGGATCTCGAGGAGGCAGACGTACGCCATGGCCGGAAGCACCCGGCTCGGCCGGGTGCGCACGGTATGGATTAAGACAGAGTCTGCTCCACCTGCCTGGTCTCATAGACCTCGATCACGTCCCCCTCCTTAACGTCGGGGTAGTTCTCGAGCACGATTCCGCACTCCATGCCGGTTGTGACCTCGCGCACGTCGTCCTTGAAGCGGCGCAGCGAGCCGATCCGGCCGTCGTAGATCACGGTCCCGTCGCGCACCAGGCGGCACTGGGCGCCGCGGCGCACCGTGCCCTCGGCCACGTACGAGCCGGCGATCGTCCCGACGCGCGATGCCTTGAAGGTGGCGCGCACCTCGACCCGCGCGATCTGCTCCTCGACCGAGACCGACTCCAGCATGCCCTCCATGGCGGCGTGCAGCTCCTCGACGATCCGGTAGATCACCGAATAGGTGCGGATCTCGACGCCCTCCTGCTCGGCCACCTGCGCGGCATTGCCGACCGGGCGCACGTTGAAGCCGATCACCACGGCGTCGGACGCCGAGGCCAGCATCACGTCGGACTCGGTGATGCCGCCGACGCCGTCGCGGATGATGTTGACGGTGACCTGCTCGTGCGGCAGCCGCGCGATCTGGTCCGCGAGCGCCTCGAGCGAGCCGGCGACGTCGGCCTTGACCACGAGGTTCAGCTCCTTCTCGCCGCGCTCCGCGCGCGCCAGCACGTCCTCGAGCGAGACGCGGCGGCGCGCCTGGCGGGCGAGCGCCTGCTGCTTCAGCCGAATGCCGCGCTCGTTGGCGAGGCGCCGGGCCTCGCGCTCGTTCTCGACCACGCGGAAGTGCTCACCGGCGCCGGGCACGCCGTCGAAGCCGAGGATCTCGACCGGCATCCCGGGCGTGGCCTCCTGGACGCGCTGGCCGCGGAAGTCGTGCATGGCGCGGACCCGGCCCCAGTGCTCGCCGGCGACGATCGCGTCGCCGACCTTCATGCGACCGCGGTGCACGAGCAGGGTGACCACCGCACCGCGGCCCGGGTCGAGCTTCGACTCGATCACGAAGCCCGAGGCCTGCGTGTCCGGATTGGCCTTGAGCTCCTGGAGCTCGGCGAGCGTGACGAGCGTCTCGAGCAGGTCCTCGAGGTTCTGGTGGGTCTTTGCGGAGACGTCGACGAACTCGGTGTCGCCGCCCCAGTCGGCCGGCGTGAGGCCCTGCTGCGCGAGCTCGCCGCGCACGCGGTTGGGGTCAGCGCCGTCGACGTCGATCTTGTTGACCGCCACCATCACCGGCACGCCTGCGGCCTTGGCGTGGTCGATCGCCTCGACCGTCTGCGGCATCACGCCGTCGTCCGCCGCCACCACGATCACCGCGATGTCGGTGACCTTGGCGCCGCGGGCGCGCATCGCCGTGAAGGCCTCGTGGCCGGGAGTGTCCAGGAAGGTGATCGTGTGGCTGTCGTGGCGGACCTGGTACGCGCCGATGTGCTGTGTGATGCCGCCGGCCTCGCCGGACGCCACCTCGGTCTCGCGGATCGCGTCGAGGAGCGAGGTCTTGCCGTGGTCGACGTGGCCCATGATCGTGATCACGGGCGGGCGCTCGATCAGGTCCTCGTCGCTGTCCTCGTAGGCAGGCTCCTCCTCCTCGACCTCGGTCGCGCCGACGATCTCCACCTTCTTGTCGAAGGACGCGGCCAGCACCTCGATCGCCTCGTCGGAGAGCGTCTGGGTGAGCGTGGCCATCTCGCCCAGCTCCATCAGCTTCTTGATCACCTCGGGCGAGCCGAGCTGGAGGGACTCGCCCACCTCCTTGACGGTCGAGCCGGAGCGGACCTGGACAGCCGGGTCCTCCTGCTGCTCGGCCTCCAGCCGCGCCTGCGCCTCGGCCTCGAGATCGGGCTCCACCCACTGGGGCCGGCGCCGGCGGCCGCGCCCGCGGCGGGGCGGCTGCGACTGCTGCGGCGGGGGCG
>JBOGXT010000169.1:0-5733 GCA_050694635.1 Thermoleophilaceae bacterium | reverse complement strand
GGCGGGCGCCGAGCACAACCCGGGCTGGCTCCGGCTGGCGGTGGCGCTCGACCGGCACGCTCCGGAGGCCGGGGCGATCATGCGCGCGCCGTTCTCGCTCGGCGCCGCCGAGCTGCGCGTCCTCGTCCGCGACGCCGGCTTCCGCGACGTCGCCGTCCGGATCCGGATCTGCTCCGTGCGGTTCCCCTCGGCGGGCGACCTCCTGCGCCAGCAGGAGGCCGCGTCCCCGCTCGCCGGCCCACTCTCGGCGCTCACGGACGAATCACGCAAGGCGCTCGTCCGCGACCTCACCGACGCGCTCCGGCCGCACGCCGACGACGACGGCGTCTCCTTCCCGATGGAGACGCACGTCGTCACGGCGGTTCGCTAGTTCGCGCCGGTCGAGTGCGCGACCACGTCGTTGCTCTTGAGCGGCGCGGTGAGGCCGACCTGGA
Source organism: Thermoleophilaceae bacterium (assembly GCA_050694635.1). Classification (GTDB taxonomy): domain Bacteria; phylum Actinomycetota; class Thermoleophilia; order Solirubrobacterales; family Thermoleophilaceae; genus JACVRW01. The sequence continues at coordinate 5,299 of JBOGXT010000169.1, read as the reverse complement.
CCGAGCGGAGGTCGGCCGAAGGCACGACCTTGCGCAGCCATCCCGGCCCGTCGTCGATCAGCCCGCCCCCTCCGCCCGGGCCGCGGATGCGCCCGCAGCCGGCGCACGTCAGGTCGCCGTCGGTACCGGCGTCGATCTTCGACTCGGCGCGGATCCCGCCGCGCGGCTTCGCACAGATCGCCACCGAGGTGAGATAGGCGGATCCTCTCCGGGACACCACCAGGTCCGCTGTCGCACAACGCGGGTCTCCTGCGGCTCCTGGCAGGCTTTCGTCAGGGACGAGATGCACGCGTCCGTTGGCGACCGATCGGCTCCTGCGCCGCTCCCGCTTGCGTGGAGAGGCCGGAGCTAGCCATCGGCCCTCCGCTCGTCGGCGGATGCATCCGGAGGGTGGCGGTGCGCCGGAGTCGATGCTGCTGCGTCAACCGCGCCTTGAGTCAATCCTTCGGATCTCCCCGAGGCGGTATCCCGTCAGGGGATTGGGTTCGAATCCTGCCCGCGCTACTTCGGAAAGGCCCCTCCCTCTGATAAGGCCATTTCGGAGGGGCTTGCGGTACGCAGGGGCGCGTCCCGGGTGCACCCCGGTCAGGGAGTGTGCGCTTTGTCGCTTGGCTCCCTCGCAGGATTGTCCGCCCGTGGGCGTGCGGCCGGGCGGATGAGCAGCGCGAGGATGGCGCTGAGCTGGCGACGGCGCCGACGTCAACCGGGTTGTCGGCGAGCGGAGTGACAGGAGAGTTGATCTCGAGGTCTGGCTGTTTCGATGCGGACATGCGTTGAGTGTCGCCGTCGGCCGACGACACCTGCTTCTCGACACCGCGCCTGGCCGGGGCTCGGCTCCCCGGACCGCGTGGTGCAATACCGGACAGATGCGCGAAGCCGATGACCCGCTCGTGGACATCAAACGCCGCTGGTCGCCAGGCGTGGGTCACCTCGGTGGTACACTACCGTCATGCCGACACGCCATCCGCGCATACAAGTGACGGTCGACCACGAACTCGCGGAGGCGCTCGATGCGGTTGAGCCTCGTCCTGACAGCCGCTCTCGGCTGATCCGCCATCTTGCGCTGCGCGGTGCGGCCGTCGAGCGAGCCGAGCGCGAGGGTCGGCAAGCCGCGCGCGAGTTCCTGCTGGGCGTTGTCCGGGGCGAGACGGACTACGACCCCGAGAGCGCGGCCGCCGTGCATGCGGAGCGAGAGGCCGAGGGTTGACGTTCCCCCGACCTGGAGTTCCGCTCGTCATCGACACCTCCGCATGGGCACGGCAACGCGAACCGGAAGTCGCGGAGCGTTGGGCCGCGGCGATCCAGGCCGATCTCCTTGCCTCCTGCCCGGTGGCTGTGCTCGAGATCCTGGCGACCGCCCGCGATGAGAAGCAGTTCGACGCGCTCGAGCGAGGCCTCGCCGTTCTCCCGCAGGCTCCGGTCACCGAGACCGTGTGCCGTGCCGCGCTGTCCGCTTCGAGCGCGCTCCAAGCCAGGCGCCGGTTGCCCGCGGCCGATTATCTGATCGCCGCTGCCGCGGCCGAGCGCGGGTTCGGGGTGCTCCATGAGGATCGTCACTTCGATCTGCTGGCGACGGTTCTCAGCTTTGAGAGCGTGAGGTTGTCGGCGGCAGCGTAGCGGGACCGCCATCACCCGGATCGGGTCGGACAGCAGCTGCGCCCTCGTGCGGGGCATGCCCTGCCGAGGCAGACCCGCACGTCCAGGAACCGATACGCGGCGGGGACGGGTGTTCAATTCCAGGCCGCCGCGGCTCTCGCGCTGATCGTCCTTTGGAAGGATGGCTGAGGGTGGCGGCTATCGGTGATCGCGCCCGGGTGCGATGCCGTCGACCACCATGTCGACGATGCCCTCGAGGAATGGGCGGTCGACGGGCTCGCCCGTGAGCAGCAGGCGCAGGTGGATCGGGCCGAGCACGGTTTCGATCGCCTGGCGCGGGTCGGTCCCAGCGGCGATCTCGCCGCGCTCGATCGCCCGCTCGACGATGGCGGCGTCGAGCGCGAGGCGCTCGGCCCAGAAGCGTTGGTTTGCCTCGGCCAGCCTGCTGTCGTGGGGCGACTCGGCGGCGACGGCGCGGGCCATGGCCGACACCTCGGGGCTGGCGGCGTTGGCGGCGGCCGTGCGGGCCAGCTCGAGGAGATCCCGGCGCAGTGAACCGGTGTCGGGGACCGAGATGTGCTCGCCTGCTTGCTCGAGCATCGCCTCTAGTACGCGTTCCTCGCGGGTGCCCCAGCGCCGATAGAGCGTGGTCTTGTGGACGCCGGCGCGCTGGGCCACCTTTCCCAGGCTGAGCGCCGAGTAGCCCCCCGCTGGGCGCACCAGCGCCAGATTCCCGTGCTGACGCTCGAGCCACGGTGACCGGCATCCGCGAAGGGTTCAAGGGTCGGGACTCCATCGGAGTGGTGTCTGCGGAGTACCTGCTGGCCGACCAACCCTCGGAGTTGGAGCGCCTGCGGCTGCAGTCGCTTGTGTGGGAGCCCACCGGGCGGCAGCTCCCGCCTGCACGGCGACCGCGGAGGGCCACCAAACCCCGCAGGCCCGGCTCCCCCATCTCTCGCACAGCACCGCATCCGGTGATCTGGCCTTCCACATCCAGCCTCCTTCAACGTTCGTGTTCACAGCCTTGGATGAGAGGCAGGAGTCTCCCTGGCGTCGGACGCGGTGCTTGCAATTCGCGCAAAAGGAGCACTCGGCGCTCCCAAAGGCGGACTCTCGGGTGTCGGCTAAAGCACAAGTGACCGGGAGCTCGCGAGCGGAGTAGCGCCGGCTCACGCCGCCGTGCCAGCGGATCATCGGGTGATCTGGGTGGCGAACAGCGCGTAGACGGCGGCGCAGCGGCGCATGGCCGTCTCGTCGATGTACTCGTTGGGGCCGTGGGAGATGTCCAGGCGCCCGCCGCCGTAGGCGAAGGCCGGGATCCCGAGTTGCGAGTACCAGCGGGTGTCGAGCACGCCCGGGCACAGTCGGAACATCGGGCCGGCGCCTTCGACGGCCTCGATGCACCGCGCCAGGCTCTGGGCCGCGGGGTGGTCCTGGTCGGTGCTGCCGGAGGGCTGTGCTTGCAGCACCTCGATGTCGACGTGTGCGCCGGCCGCCTCGGCCGCTGCTTCGATCATGCCGGTCAGTCGCGAGAGCTCCTGGTCGAGTTGTTCCTCGGGGTTGAAGCGACGGTCGATGGAGAACCAGGCTGAGCCGGGCACGACGTTGAAGCCGGCGCCGGCCCCGGCCTGTCCGCCGACGACCAGCATCGAGCCTGCTGCCTCGTCGCGTTCGACCGGGAAGCTCGTGCGCTTGTTGAGCAGCTCGCGGGAGAGCGCGGTCAGCGGCTCGGCGATGCGGATCATGTGCTCGAAGGCGTTGACCCCCTCGTGGACGTACCCGACGTGCGCCTCGCGGCCGAAGGTCTGGACCCGCAGCGTGATGGCGCCGCGGCAGGCGTGCCAGATCACGCCGCCGGTCGGCTCGGCGGTGAGCATCGCCACCGCGTCGGGATCGATCAGCTCGGCCGCACGCAGATGCCCGGAGCCGGCGGTGCTGCCGGTCTCCTCGTCGCAGACGAGGTAAAGGACGATCCTGCGATCGTCGAGCAGCCCCAGCTCGCGGGCGGCGGCGGCGCCGTAGAGCATCGAGACGAGGCCGCCCTTCATGTCCGCGGTGCCGCGCCCGATGATCTTCCCGTCGCGGCGTTCAGGCTCGAACTGCGAGCGGCTCTGGCCCGGGACGACGTCGAAGTGCCCGTGGTAGTAGACGAGCTCGCCGCCACTGCCAACGGTGCCGCGCACGATCGCGGGTGCTTCGAGGCTCCCGGTCGGCGCGAGCTCAATCAGCTCCGGCGAAAAACCCATCCTCTCCAACGCATCGCGCAGCACAACCGCGCACCGCCCCAGCTCGCGCCCCGGCGGGTTCTCGGTGGGCACACGCACGAGCTCCTCCAGCAGCGCCGCCATCTCCTCGGCGCGGTCATCGAGCCAGGCCTGCACCTCGGTGCCGCGATCGGTCACGTTTCTCGCATCCCCCGTCAACGCTCCTAGGAGCACAGTCTCTCGGAAGGACCGCTGCTTCCCAGCGAGCTGTCGCTCGACGAGCTCTTCGCCAGACCTATACCGCGGCGGTGACCGGTGCGGCGGCCCCGAGCCGCTCCTCGATCAGCGCGATCAGCTTTGCCGCGGAGTCCGCGGGCGTCTCCTGCTCCGTGTCGAGCAGGAGCTCGGGGGCGAGCGGCTCCTCGTACGGGTCCGAGACGCCCGTGAAGGCCTGGATCCGGCCGGCCCGGGCCTTCTCGTAGAGGCCCTTCACGTCGCGCCGCTCGCACTCCTCGACGGAGGCCCGCACGTGCGCCTCGACGAAGCGCTCGCCCATGCGGGCGCGTGCCTCGTCGCGGGCGCCGCGGAACGGAGAGACGGCCGCCACGAAGGTGACAACGCCGTTGCGGGCGAGGAGGTCGGCCACCCACGCGATGCGGCGGACGTTCACGTCGCGGTCCTCGCGCGAGAAGCCGAGGCCGGCGCAGAGGTTCTGGCGCACGTCGTCGCCGTCGAGCATCTCGACGCGGTGGCCGCGATCGCGCAGCTCCCCGGCGGCCAGCCTGCCGATCGTGGACTTGCCCGACCCGGACAGTCCGGTCAGCCACACGCAGAGGCCGTCGCCGCCGCGCGACGGTGCGGCGAGCGTGCCGTGCGCGATCGGCCCGAGGTTGGGCTCGCGCCCGTGCAACTCGAAGGCGCTGAATCGGCTGAACAGGCGATGATCCGGGCCGTGGTAGTCGGACGAGCCGGTGGCCAGCAGGCCGAGCTCCTCGCAGCGGTCGGCGAGCAGCAGCGTCTGCTCGCGCGTGTGCGAGGCGTAGAAGACCTCGACCCCGTCCAGACCCGCCTCGCGGTAGCGCTCGATCGCGGCGAGCACCTCGTCCTCGGGCTCGATGTCCCAGAACGGGTGCGCCCACACCGCTACGCCGGCGGCGTCGTGGATCCAGCCAATCGCCTCCTCGACCGTGGGGTGCGTGCGCGCGACGTACCCGGGCTTCCCCTGGATCAGGTAGGCCGGGATGAAGGAGGAGACGTCGGCGTGGCCCTCCTCGGCGAGCCGCTCGGCGTTCGCCGGGTGGGCCAGCACGGCGGCCGCCAGGTGAGGGCGGCCCACGGGCTTCCCCGCCGCCTTGCGGGCCTCGATTGGGGCGGGGTCCACCTCGAAGCCGAGCTCGCCGAGCCGCTTCGCCATAGCGTCGGCGCGGCGCTCGCGATCGCCGCGGGCGTCGAGCAGCCGCTCGTTCAGCAGCCCGCTGCGGTGGTCGATCCCGTAGCCG
>JBOGXT010000168.1:0-5435 GCA_050694635.1 Thermoleophilaceae bacterium | reverse complement strand
GGCCTGCGCCGCGCGGCTCAGGCCTCCCGGCGCAGGCGCGAGTTGCGGTAGCCGTAGAGCAGGTAGATCACGGCGCCGATCGCCAGCCAGACGCCGAAGCGCAGCCAGGTCTCGCCGGGCAGCTTCGACATCAGGTACACGCACAGGGCGGCGCCCACCAGCGGCAGCACCGGCACGAGCGGCACGCGGAAGCCGCGCTCCATGTCCGGCTTCGTCCGCCGCAGCCAGATCACCGCGATGTTCACGATGAAGAACGCGAACAGCGTGCCGATATTGACGAGCTCGGCGATCTCGGTGAGTGGCACGAACGCGGCCAGTACCGCGGCCGGCACCGCGGCCACGATCGTGAGTATCACGGGCGTGCGGGTCCGCTCCCAGACGCCGGCCAGCCGCTCGGGCAGCAGTCCGTCGCGGCACATCGAGAAGGCCACACGGGTCTGGCCATAGAGCATCGTCAGCACCACGCTCGTGATCGCCACCAGCGCGCCGAAGGTAACGACGTCCGCGCCCCAGCCGATCCCCGCGCCCTCCGACAGCGCCACCGCCAGCGGAGCGTCCTGCCCGGCGAGCTCCCCCGCGGGCAGCGCGCCCACCGCGGCCACCGCCACGAGGATGTACAGCACCGTGGCGATCAGCAGCGAGCCGATGATCGCAACCGGGAGGTCGCGCTGCGGCCGCTTCGTCTCCTCGCTGCCCGTCGAGACGGCGTCGAAGCCGATGTAGGCGAAGAAGATCAGCGCCGCGGCCTCCTCGATGCCGTCGAACCCGTGCGGCGTGAAGTTGGAGAAGTTGTCGCCGTCGAACGCCGAGAAGCCGATGGCGACGAAGAAGAGCAGCACGAGGATCTTGGTGATCACCATGACCGTGTTGGAGCGAGCCGACTGGCTAACGCCTGCGATGAGCACGGCGGCGACGGCCACCACGAGCATCAGCGCCGGCACGTTCACGTCCCCGCCCTCGCCCGGCGGGAGCGTGATCGAATCACTCAGCGTGACCCCGAAGACCGAGTCGAGCAACTCCACGAAGTAGGCGCCCCAGCCGACGGACACAGCGGCCACCGCCATGCCGTACTCGAGCAGCAGGTCCCACCCGATGATCCAGGCCAGGAGCTCGCCCATCGTGGCGTAGGCGTACGTATAGGCGGAGCCCGAGACCGGCAGCGTCGAGGCGAGCTCTGCGTAGGCGAGCGCCGAGAACACGCACGTGACCCCGGCCAGCACGAAGGAGACGACGATCGCTGGGCCCGACAAGGCGATCGCCTCGCCGATGATCACGAAGATCCCCGTGCCGATGATCGCCCCGATCCCCAGGGCGGTGAGGTCGAGCGCGCCAACCGCGCGCCGCAGTCGCGTCGCCTCCGCGGTCCCGAGCAGCTGCTCGGTCGGCTTCGTGGCGAAGGGACCGGGGCGCGCGACCGTGGCCATGCCGCCCGCATACCCGGGCGTCGCCCGTTTAGCCCAGTGCGCCCCCGGTATCCCGAAAGGGGAGCCGTAGAAGAGCTCTGCGAGGGCCGCCACGACGACGGCGCCCTGAGTTCCCCCGACCCGCGGCGAGGCGCTCCGGCGCCTCGCCGTCGTTCAGGCCCTGTTAAGACGCCGACCGCGATTCGTTAGCCCTTGACCCACGGGGGTAGACTGCGCCCGAATTCGGTCCCACTTCACGGGACCGTTGAGGAGAGGGGAGTCCGGGTGAGGAGCTGGCTTTGGGTAGCGGTCCTGGGTTGCGCGCTTGGCCTGGCGGTCGCAGGCTGCGGCGATGACGACGACGACGGCGGCGGCGACGCGCAGAAGGCTCCGGCCGCCGATACGGCGAAGGCCAAGGGCAACGTGGCCTGGTGCATCGGCAAGGACACCACCGGCGCGTACGGCACGGCGATCGACCTCTTCAAGAAGGAGAACTCGAACGTCACCGTCAAGCTCGTCGAGCTGCCCGAGTCGGCCGACGAGCAGCGCACCCAGCTGGTCCAGCGCCTGCGCGCCGAGTCCGACGAGTGCGACGTGCTGGGCATGGACGTGATCTGGACCGCGGAGTTCGCGGCCCAGGACTGGCTCCAGGACACGAGCGACGTGATCGAGCCGCGCCAGGACGACTTCATCGCCTCCACGCTCGAGACCGCGCGGTACGAGGACAAGTACTGGGCCGTCCCCTACCACACCAACGCGGGCTTCCTCTACTACCGCAGCGACCAGGTGCAGCAGGCGCCCGACGCCTGGGAGGACGTCTACGCGCAGGCCGGCGAGAACAACGGCATCGTCTACCAGGGCGCCGCCTACGAAGGCCTGACCGTCAACTTCCTCGAACTGCTCTACAGCGGCGGCGGCAGCGTCCTGTCCGAGGACGGCCAGGACGTCGAGGTCAACTCGCCCGAGGGCGAGGCGGCGCTCGCGTTCATGGCGCAGGGCGTGCAGGACGGCGACGCGCCGAAGGCGGTCACCACCTACATGGAAGAGGAGTCGCGGCGCGCCTTCGAGAACGGCAACGCGACCTTCATGCGCAACTGGCCGTACGCCTTCGCGCTCGGCAAGGAGTCGAAGATCGCCGACCAGTTCGACATCACGACCTTCCCGAGCTTCGAGGGCGCAGAGCCGGCCAGCGTGCTGGGCGGCATCAACCTCGCCATCTCGGCGTACTCGAAGAACCCCGAGGGGGCGGCGGCGTTCATCGACTACGCCACGAAGGAGCAGGTCCAGAAGGCGAACTTCCTCGAGTCGGCGTCGCCACCGGCCTTCGGCGCCGTGTACGACGACCCGGAGGTCCAGAAGGAGTACGCCTTCGCTTCGGACCTGAAGGCGGCCGTCGAGCAGGGCCAGGCGCGCCCGGTGTCGCCGGTCTACCCCCAGATCAGCGAGGCGATCTACACCAACGTGCACGACGCCCTCCAGGGGAACGCCGATCCCAAGGCGGCCCTGGAGAAGATGTCGTCAGACATCGAGAAGGCGCTCGAGACGTTCTAGGGGCACGGCATGGAAGCCGCGTCCGTAGCGGTCAAGCGTAAGCAGAGGCGGCCCTCCGGATTCTCGGAGAGCCGCCTCGGCGCCGCCATGATGGCGCCGTCGCTGATCGTGATGGGGCTGGTCGCCGCGTTCCCGATCGGGTACGCGATCTGGCTCTCGCTCAACGAGTACAGCGTCAGGGTCGAGGGCCTGTCGCGCTTCGTCGGGTTCGGGAACTACAGCGAGGCGCTCTGGGGAGACGGCAAGGACGCGTTCTGGGAGGCCTTCAGGAACACGTTCATCTTCACCGGCATCTCCGTGTCGATCGAGCTCGTGCTCGGCATCGCGTTCGCGCTCGCCATGCACCAGGCGTTCCGCGGCCGCGCCGTGCTGCGCGCGACGGTGCTCGTGCCGTGGGCCGTGCTGACGTTCGGCACGGGGCTGCTGTGGCGCTCGATGTTCGAGCCCAACCTGGGCTTCGTGCCCTCGGCGCTGTCGGCGCTCGGTCTGCCGGGCGGTGACGTCCTCTGGTACGGCGAGGACGGCTGGGCGATGGCCACGATCATCTTCGCCGACGTCTGGAAGACCGCGCCGTTCATGGCGCTGCTGCTGCTTGCGGGCCTGCAGGTGATTCCCGAGGACGTCTACGACGCCGCGAAGGTGGACGGGGCCAGCGCCTGGCAGCGCTTCACGCGCATCACGCTGCCGCTGCTGCGGCCGGCCATCCTGGTGGCCCTGCTGTTCCGGACGCTGGACGCGTTGCGCGTGTTCGACCTTCCGTTCGCGCTCACGCAGGGCAGCAACGGCACCACCACGCTGTCGCTGCACGCCTACAACGAGCTGACCAGGAACCGGCTGGTGGGGGAGGGATCGGCGATCGCCGTGCTCACGTTCGTGATCGTGATGGTGGTGTCGTTCCTCTACATCCGCTTCGTCGGCGGGAACATCCGCACGATGACCGAGGAGACGTGATGGCCACTTCCGCCGCAACCGCCCCGCGCGCCATCGGATCCAAGCGACGTGCCGAGCGCCGCAACCGCATCCTGCTCTGGCTCGCCGTGGTGGCGATCATGCTCTTCTGCCTGTTTCCGTTCTACTGGCTCATCAACACGTCGCTGAAGACGGGCCCGGACCTCTCGAGCGCCGACATCTTCCCGCCCAACCCGACGCTCGACAACTACTCGTCGATCTTCGACGACTCGAACTTCACGACCGCCCTGCGCAACAGCGTCATCGTCGCCGGCGTGACGACCGTCCTGGCTCTCACCATCGGCTCGTTCGCCGGCTACGCGCTCGCGCGGCTGCGCTTCCGCGGGAAGTACCTGCTGCTGGCGATCATCCTCTCGGTCACGACGTTCCCGCCAATCGCGATCGCCGCGCCGCTGTTCAAGTTCTGGACCGACCTCGACATCTACGACACGCTCTACGGGCTCATCCCGCCCTTCCTCGCCTTCACCCTGCCGCTCACGATCTACGTGCTGGCGTCGTTCTTCAGGGAGATCCCGCGCGACCTGTCCGAGGCGGCGCTGGTGGACGGCGCGACGCACTTCCAGGCCTTCCGCAAGGTCGTGATGCCGCTCGCCGCGCCGGGCCTCGTGACGGCCGGGCTGCTGTCGTTCATCTGGGCCTGGAACGAGTTCCTGCTGGCCATCACGCTGACCAGCTCGCCCGACGCCAGACCGGTGCCCCCGGCGCTCGCGTTCTTCACCGGCAGCCAGGAGTTCGAGGTACCGCTCGGGACGATCACGGCCGCGCTCGTCGTGGTGACCGTGCCGCTCGTGATCCTCGTGCTGATCTTCCAGAAGCGGATCGTGGCCGGGCTGACCGCCGGCGCCGTCAAGGGCTGACCCCGGGCCGGCGCGAAGGCTGAGTGGTCGTCTACCAGGTCTACCCGCGTTCCTTCCAGGACTCGGACGGCGACGGCATCGGCGACCTCGCGGGCATCCGCTCGCGGCTCGACCACATGGCGTGGCTCGGGGTGGATGCGCTCTGGATGTCGCCGATCTATCCCTCGCCGCTGGCCGATTTCGGCTACGACGTCTCCGACTACACGGACGTCGACCCGACCTACGGCGACCTGGCGGAATTCGACCGGCTGGTGGACGAGGCGCATCGACGTGGCCTGAAGGTGCTGATGGATGTCGTGCCCTGCCACACGTCGATCGAGCACCCCTGGTTCCGCGAGCACCCCGACTGGTACATCTGGGCCGACCGGCCAAACAACTGGGTCGCGGCCTTCGGCGGGTCGGCGTGGAGTCCAAACCCTGCGCAGCCGGCCGAGCCGGCTGCTTCGGGCCGCGGCGACGGCAGATACTACCTCCACTCGTTCTACCCCGAGCAGCCCGACCTCGACTGGCGCAACCCCGAGGTCGTCGCGGCGATGCAGGACGTGCTCCGCTTCTGGATCGAGCGCGGCGCGGACGGCTACAGGATCGACGCCATCGACCGTCTCATGAAGGACCCCGAGCTGCGCGACGACCCGCCCGCCGCCGATCCTTACGG
>JBOGXT010000167.1:0-2806 GCA_050694635.1 Thermoleophilaceae bacterium | reverse complement strand
TCGCGAAGGCGCGAGCGTCCGTCGCCCGGGCGGCGTCAGCCGCGCTCGACGAGCTCATGGCCGCGCTGCCCGCGCCGGCCCTCTCGATGTCGCTCCGATCCTGGCCGCTCGACTTCCCTGAGGACATCGCCGTCCAGCGCCGCGCGCCATATGAGGCCCGGGCCGACGCAATCATGTATCGCCAGGAGCTCTCCGAGCTCGCACAAGCTCGTAACTGGGAAGTCCACCTCTATGACGCGAAGGCAGTGGTAGGTCAAGCGGTCAGCATGCTGGCTGAGCGGGCCGACGAGGTCCTGGAGGGACCCCGGGCGACGATGGGGCCCCCCTGGACGAAGGACCATCGGGTCGCGCTCGCCGCCACGATCGTGGCCGGCTGAGAGCTTCTAGCTCAGCCGCTCGCGGATCAGCCGCTGGACCTCGCCGCCGTCGGCGCGGCCCTTCGTCTCGCGCATCACCGCGCCGACGATCGCGCCGATCGCGGCGTCCTTCCCGGCCCTGATCTTCTCGACCGCGTCGGCGTTGTCGGCGATCGCCCGCTCGACGATCGCCCCGAGCTCGTCCTCGCCGGCGCGGCCGAGGCCCTTCGACTCGACCACCGCGGCCGGGTCGCCGCCCTCCGCCACGAGCACGTCGAGCACCTCCTTGCCGGCCGAGGCGGACACCTCCTTGGCCGCGACCATCCCCACCAGGCGCGCGAAGGCGGCGGGCTCGAGCTTGGTGGCGGCCGGGTCCGCGTCGCCGATCCGGGCGGTCAGCTCGTTGGTGGTCCAGTTGGCGAGCGTGCGGGGGTCGGTGCCGTCACCCGAGAGCGCCGCCTCGTAGAAGTCGCCCAGCTCGGAGCGGAAGGCGAGCAGCCGCGCCGCGTCGCCCGGCAGCCCGAGCTCGCGCTCGAGCCGCTCGGCGCGGGCGGCGGGCAGCTCCGGCAGCGCCGCCCGGGCGCGCTCGAGCATCTCCTCGGTCGGCGCGAGCGGCACCAGGTCGGGCTCGGGGAAGTAGCGGTAGTCGTGCGCCTCCTCCTTTGAGCGCAGGGAGCTGAGGCGCCCCGACTGGGGGTCGTAGTGGAGCGTCTCCTGCTCCACCTCCCCACCGTCGGCCAGGATCCGCTCCTGGCGCTCGATCTCGGCGTCGATGCCGCGCTCGAGGAACCGGAACGAGTTCATGTTCTTGAGCTCGGTCTTGGTGCCGAGCCTGGTCTCACCGACGGGGCGGATCGACACGTTCGCGTCCACCCGCAGCGACCCCTCCTCCATGTTCACGTCGGACACGCCCATGCGCCGCAGCGTGGCCTGCAGCAGCCGGCCGAACTCGGCCGCCTCGGCCGCCGAGCGCAGGTCCGGCTCGGTCACGATCTCGACCAGAGGCGTCCCGCCGCGATTGAAGTCGACGACGCTCGACTCCGCGCCGTGGATGCGCCCCGACGAGCCCGCGTGCACGAGCTTGGCCGCGTCCTCCTCGAGGTGCACGCGGTGGATCCGCACGTCGCCGAGGCGCCCGTTCGTGCAGAGCGGGATGTCGTACTGGCTGATCTGATACGCCTTCGGGCTGTCCGGATAGAAGTAGTTCTTGCGGTGGAAGATCGAGCGCGGGGCGATGTCGCAGCCGAGCGCCATGCCGATCATCAGCGCGTAGTGGACGGCCTCGGCGTTGGTCACGGGGAGCACGCCGGGATGCGCAAGGCAGATCGGGCACGTGCGGGTGTTGGGCTCCTCGCCGAACGAGAGCTCGCAGCCGCAGAACATCTTGGTGCGGGTGGCCAGCTGCACGTGGATCTCCACCCCGATGACCGGCTCGTAATCTCGGACGGTCATCCGACTGGCACCCCCTCGAACCCGAGCGCCTTCTCGAGCGCGTGGGCGGCGTCGAGGATGCGGCTCTCGGAGAAGGCGGGGCCGGCGATCTGGAAGCCCACCGGCAGGCCGTCGGACAGCCCGCACGGAATCGACACGGCGGGCGTTCCGGCCAGCGACATCGGCACGGTGAAGTAGTCGGACAGGTACATGGAGAGCGGGTCGGCGGTGCGCTCGCCGAGCTTGAAGGCGACCGTGGGCGAGGTCGGCGTCACCACGAAGTCGACCTGGTCGAACGCGGCCCGGAAGTCCTCGACGATCTTCGTCCGCACCTGCTGGGCCTTGCCGTAGTATGCCTCGTAGTAGCCCGAGGAGAGCGCGTAGGTGCCGATCATGATGCGCCGCTTGACCTCCGCGCCGAACCCCTCCTCGCGGGTGCGCTCGTACATCGTCAGGAGGTCGCCAAAGTCCTCGGTGCGGTGGCCGTAGCGCACGCCGTCGTAGCGGGCCAGGTTGGCGCTGGCCTCGGCGGGCGCGATCACGTAGTAGGCCGAGATTCCGTGGCGGGCGCTAGGCAGGTCGATGTCGGTGACCGTCGCGCCGAGCTCCTCGATCCGCTCGAGCGTGCGTCGGCAGACCTCGGCCACGCCGGGGTCGAGGCCCTCCTCCTCGAGCCCCCAGGAGCCGAAGCGCAGCCCGTCGAGCCGCTCGGCGCTCGGCAGCTCGACCTCCTCCGGAAGCCCGAGCGAGGTCGAGTCGCAGGGGTCGGGGCCGGCGAGCGTGCGCAGCATCAGCGCGGCGTCCGTCACGTCGCGGGTGAGTGGGCCGCACTGGTCGAGCGACGAGGCGAAGGCGATCATGCCGTAGCGGCTGACGGCGCCGTAGGTGGGCTTGAGGCCGACGATGCCGCACAGCGCGGCGGGCTGGCGGATCGAGCCGCCCGTGTCCGTGCCGATCGCCCAGGGTGCGGTGCCGGCCGCCACGGCGGCGGCGCTGCCGCCGCTCGAGCCGCCCGGCAC
>JBOGXT010000166.1:0-4267 GCA_050694635.1 Thermoleophilaceae bacterium | reverse complement strand
CCGGCGGCACGATCACCCACCATCACGCCGTCGGGCGCGACCACCGGCCCTGGTACGACCGCCAGCGCCCGGACCCCTTCGCCTCGGCGCTGCGCGCCGCCAAGGCGGCGGTCGACCCGGCGGGGATCCTCAACCCGGGAGTGCTGATCGACCCGTGACCGCACGGAAGCGCGAGCTGTCCCGCGCCGACCGGGTGCTCCCCGGCCTCTGGCGGCTGCGCCTGCCGCTGCCCTGGCCCGGCGTGCCGCACGTGAACGCGTTCGCGATCGCCGCGGTGGACGGCGTGGTGCTCGTGGACACCGGCCTGCACGAGCCGGGCGCCATGCTCCAGCTCGAGCGGGCGCTACACCAGGCGGGCCTGCGCGTGGAGCACGTGCGGCTGCTCGTGTGCACCCACGCCCACTCCGACCACTACGGGCTGGCGGCGCCGATCATGGAGCGCTCCGGGTGTGAGCTGTGGATGCACCCGAACCACGAGCACATGACGAAGGCCGCGCGGGACCCCGGTCGCTCCTTCGAGCGCCGCCTCGAGGTGGCCCGCCAGAGCGGGGTACCGGCCGCCACGCTGGCCGAATACGAGTCGGCGCGCCGCGGCCAGGGCTTCGGCATCGCGGAGATCGTCATGCCCGACCGCGAGCTGGTGGAGGGTGCGGAGGTGGAGACCGACCTCGGCGTCTGGCGAGTGCACGAGACGCCCGGGCATGCCCCGTCGCACGTCGTGCTTCACCAGCCCGAGCGCGGCCTGCTGCTCTCGGGCGACCACCTGCTGGGGCGCGTGTCGCTCTACTACGACTACGGCTACTCGCCCGATCCGGCCGGCGAGTTCCTCGACAGCCTCGACGTGGTGGACCGCCTCGACGTCCAGCTCGTCCTGGCCGGTCACGGCCGACCGGCGCGCGACGCTCGGGCCCTCGCCGAGGCGAACCGCCGCACGGTGCACGAGCGCCTCGACCGGGTGCGGCGGGCGATAGCCGACGGCCCCCGCACCCCATTCGACCTGCTCCCGGAGGTCCTGGACACCGAGCTGCCGCCGGCGATGATGGTCGGCTGGGGCCTCTCGGAGACGCTCTGCTACCTGCGCCACCTGGAGCGGCGCGGGGAGGCGGCGAAGGTCGAGGACGCCGAGCCCGAGCGCTGGGCGCCGGCCGCCGTGGCGTGCTGAATGCGACCGATGTGTCGAAACCGGCTATCGCAGCTTCGACATCCCTTCGAAGGGCGCCGGGGGTGCCCACGACCAAGGGAGAGCATCATGTCCGAACCGCAGATCCTGATGACCGGCATCTCGTTCGGCGAGTCGCCGCGCTGGCACGACGACCGGCTGTGGTTCTCCGACTGGGGCACGCAGGAGCTCATCGCCGTCGATCTCGAGGGCGCGAGCGACACCATGGTCCGCGTGCCGTCGGCTCCGTTCTGCATCGACTGGCTGCCCGACGGGCGTCTGCTGGTCGTCTCGGGGGGCGACGGGCTCCTGCTCCGCGGGCAGCCCGACGGGTCGCTGGTCACCCATGCGGACCTGACCGGCCTGTCCGCCTACCCATGGAACGACATCGTCGTGGACGGTCGGGGCAACGCCTACGTCGGCAACATCGGCTTCGACTTCGCCGGCGGCGAGTTCGCTCCAGGAATGCTCGCCCTGGTCACGCCGGACGGCTCGGCTCGACAGGTGGCGGACGGGGTCGCGTTTCCCAATGGAGTGGCCGTGACGCCCGACAACTCGACGCTGATCCTGGCCGAGTCCTACGCCAACACGCTTACGGCCTTCGACATCGCGGCCGACGGCGGCCTGTCGAACCGGCGGGTGTGGGCCGGCCTTGGCGACGGCGTTCCCGACGGCATCTGCCTCGACGCGGAAGGCGCCGTCTGGTACGGCGACGTGCCGAACAAGCGTTGCGTGCGCGTTCGCGAAGGCGGCGAGGTGCTGCAGACGATCGAGCTCGACCGCGGCTGCTTCGCCTGCATGCTCGGCGGCGCGGACGGAAGGACGCTGTTCATGGTGGCGAGGGAGTGGCGCGGGCCCGAGAGCATGGCCGACGGCGAACGATCGGGTCAGGTGCTGACGGTTCGGGCGCCTGCACCGGGCGCCGGCTTTCCCTAGACGCGAGCGGTCGCGCGGGTCCAGGGATGCGCCGCTCGCAGCGCCGCCAGGATTGCCCGCGTTGCGGGCGAGCGGTTCAGGGTGTAGAAGTGGATCCCGGGCGCGCCCCGCGCCAGGAGATCGGAGCATTGGAGGGTCGCATAGGCGACCCCGAGCTCGGCAACCGCTTCCGGGTCGTCGGCGCGCCCGTTCAACTCGCGCTCGAGCTCGTCCGGGATCGAGGCGCCGCACATCTCCGTGAAGCGCTTGATCTGGCCGTAGTTCGTGATCGGCATGATCCCCGGGACGATCGCCACCGTCACGCCCGCGGCGCGCGCCTCCTCGACGAACTCGAAGTACAGCTCGTTGTCGAAGAAGAGCTGGGTGATCAGGAAGCCGGCGCCCGCCTCCTGCTTGGCGCGCGCGTAGCCCAGGTCGCTCTCGCGGTCGGGCGCGTCGGGATGGATCTCCGGGAAGCAGGCCGCGCCGACGGAGAAGTCGAAGCGCTCGCAGATCAGGCGGATCAGCTCGACCGAATAGTGAAGGCCGCCGGGATGCGGCCGCCACTTCGTTTCACCGCGCGGCGGGTCCCCGCGCAGGGCGAGCACGTTGTCGACCCCGGCGGCGTCGATCTCCGACAAGAGCTCGACCAGGCGCTCGGCCGGCTCGCCGACGCACGAGAGGTGCGCCATCGCCTCGATGCCGAGGTCCTGCTTGATCCACCGGGTCAGCTCGACCGTGCGGTTGCGGGTCGTGCCCCCGGCCCCGTAGGTCATCGAGACGAAGTCGGGCGAGTCGTCGCGCAGCACCTCGAGCGAGCCCGCGAGCGTGCGCCGGCCCTCGTCGGTCTTGGGGGGGAAGAACTCAAAGGAGAAGACCGGGCGACGCTGCTCGAGGATCTCGGCGATGCGCATGGCGGAACCTTAACACGGTTGTGTCAAGGTTGCCCTAGGCGGTGCGTACGCCGGCGGCGGCGTGCAAGCCGAGTGTCTCGATCGCCTGCTCGCGCAGCTTGTGCTTCTGGACCTTGCCGGTGACCGTCATCGGGAACTCGCTGCAGCTCGCCACGTAGGCGGGGATCTTGTAGTGGGCGATCCTGCCGCGACAGTATTCCCGCAGCTCCTCCTCCTCGACCCCGGCACCTTCCCGCCAGATGACCCAGGCCATGATCTCCTCGCCGTAGCGCTCGTCAGGCACCCCCACCACCTGGACGTCGGCGACGGCGGGGTGGCCGTAGAGGAATTCCTCGATCTCGCGGGGATAGACGTTCTCGCCGCCGCGGATGATCATGTCCTTGATGCGGCCGACGATCTTGACGTAGCCGTCGTCGGCCATGACCGCCTGATCTCCCGTGTGCATCCAGCGCGCCCGGTCGATCGCCTCGGCGGTTCGCTCGGAGTCGTTCCAGTAGCCGAGCATGACGCTGTACCCGCGAGTTTGAAACTCACCGGTCTCGCCGCGGGGCAGCGTGCGGCCGGTCTCGGGGTCCGCGACACGGATCTCGACGTGAGGGTGGACGCGCCCGACGGTCGCCGTGCGATGCTCGAGATCGTCGTCGGCGCCGGTCTGCGTCGAGACGGGGGACGTCTCGGTCATCCCGTAGCAAATGGTCACCTCGGACATGTGCATCCGGTCCATGACTTTGCGCATCACCTCGACCGGGCACGGCGAGCCGGCCATGATCCCGGTGCGCAGCGAGGACAGGTCGTAGGAATCGAAGTCGGGGTGGTCGAGCTCGGCGATGAACATCGTCGGCACGCCGTAGAGCACCGTGCAGCGCTCGGCCTGCACCGCGTCGAGCACCGCGCCCGGCTCGAACGCGTCGGCGGGCAGCACCACGCAGGCGCCGTGCGAGGTCGCCGCGAGGTTGCCCATCACCATCCCGAAGCAGTGGTAGTAGGGCACCGGGACGCAGATGCGGTCCTGTTCGCCGATCCGGCAGCCCTCGCCGACGAAGAAGCCGTTGTTGAGGATGTTGTGATGCGACAGCGTCGCGCCCTTGGGAAAGCCGGTGGTGCCCGACGTGTACTGGATGTTGATCGCCTCGCCGGGCTCGAGGCTGGCGCCGATGCGGTCCACGTCGCTCTGCGAAACGGCTTGTCCGTGGGCGAGGAATCTTTCCCAGGTGAGCAGACCATCCGGCGGCGAGCCCTTGACGGCCACGATCCGCCGCAGCCGCGGATAGTCCACCGC
>JBOGXT010000165.1:0-7291 GCA_050694635.1 Thermoleophilaceae bacterium | reverse complement strand
TCCGCGCCCGCTGGGTCGCCACCTCCGGCCGGCCGCTCACGAACCCCGCCACCGCAGCCGTGCCGAGCACGGCCTGGCTCAGCTCGTCGTGCTCGACCGGCCAGGCGCCCAGCGCCTCATCGCAGAGGTCGGCGATCTGGGTCGCGTGGGCCGTGTGTGCGAGCGCCCAGAGCGGCGCCAGGAGGCGCATGGCGCGGTCGCGGGACGGGTCCTGGCGCATCGACCAGCGCGCGGCGGCGCGCACCTCGTCGAAGGCCGCCAGCCCTTGGCGCAGCATCGCCGCCGACCAGGTCTGCTCCGCGTCGCGCCGCGACAGGTCCGCCCGGTCGGCGTAGTGGTCGGCGTGGAGCGTGCGGCGGCGGGCCTCGTCGCCCCGCCGGGCGAGCCGCTCCGCACCGTAGTGCCGCAGCGTCTCGAGCATGCCGTAGCGGGTGCGCCCGCCCACGTCGGCGACCCGCAGAAGCGAGCGCTCCACCAGGCGATCGAGCAGGTCGAGCACCTCCTCCGGCGCCACCCCGTTACCCGCGCAGACGGCCACGGCGGCGTCCAGGTCGCACCCGCTCGCGAAGACCGACAGCCGCTCGAACACGAGCCGCTCGGGATCCCCCAGCAGCCGGTACGACCAGTCGACCGTGGCCCGCAGAGTGCGGTGGCGCTCGGAGCCCCGTGCCCGCGCTCGTGCCAGCAGCGCGAAGCGGCTGTCCAGGCGCTCCGCGATCTCAGCCGGCGAGAGTGAGCGGACCCGCGCCGCGGCCAGCTCCAGCGCGAGCGGCAGCCCGTCCAGGCGGCGGCAGATGCGGACGACCGCGGCGGTGTTCTCCTCGTCGAGCTCGAAGTCCCAGCGGGCGAGCCGGGCGCGGTCCAAGAACAGCGCCACCGCGTCCGACGCCGCCGCCTCACCGGGCGCCTCGGGCAGCTCGAGCGGGCCCAGCGCGAGCACGGCCTCGCCCTCCACGCCGAGCGGCTCGCGGCTGGTGGCCACGAGCCGCGCCTCCGGACAGGAGTCGAGCACGCGCTCGGCGAGCTCCGCAACCCCGCGCACCACCTGCTCGCAGTTGTCCAGCACGACCAGGAAGCCGCGCTCGTTGATGGCCTCCACGACGGCCTGCTCGGGGCCGCCCGCCGCGCTGTCTCGCCCGAGCGCCGAGGCCACCGCGGCCGGCACGGAGGTGTCGTCGTCGATGGCGGTCAGCAGGCACCAGCGCACCAGCCGCCGATCGGCCTCGGTGGCCAGCACCTCCGCCGTCATGCGGGTCTTGCCCACCCCGCCCACGCCGGTCACCGTGGCGAGCGGGCAGCGGCGGATCAGCTCCGACAGGCGGGCACGCTCGCGCTCGCGTCCGAAGAAGGCCGTCCTCGACGCGGGTGCGCCAGCTCGGTGGTGCCGCAAGTGCCCGGCTCGGCCGGGTGCGCCGCGGATCGCGTCTGAACGCTCGGCCACGAGTCCAGTCCTCGCGCCGATGGTAGGCGGTCCTCACGTCGTGAGGCCAATCCTCACGCCTTCAGGGTGATGGCCCCGAACAGGAAGGTCGCATGAGCATCGACTCCGCTCCCGCCCACCCGCGTTCCGCGGAGGCCCTCCGCGGACTCGCCCAGTTTCCCCTCCTCGAAGCGCTGTACGGACGCCGCGCCCGCCGCGTGGCGCTCGGCGCGCAGATCCCCGACGGCCCGCTCGCCTACGAGTCGCCACACGACCCGATGCCGCTCTCAGAGCTCGAGCGGCTCGTGGTCCTGACCTCCATGGCCGGCACGACCGGCTGGCACTACTCGATCACCCGCAGCGCCAGCTACAAGGGCATGGCCAGCTACGCAGCCGGCGCCGCCGGGCGCACCTTCCCCTCGGCCGCCGGCTTCCACACGGCCGAGCTGTTCTTCACCGACGACTCGGGCACCTACCTCTTCCCCACCCGCGACGCCGGCGCTCTCGTGGACCCGGCCGAGGAGGAGATCACGCCCGAGCTGATGGTCGAGCGCCATGCCGAGCGGCTGGTGAGGCTGTCGGACGAGCGCATCCATCTCCCGCGCGAGGAGCCCTACTACGAGGGCCACAACACCTGGTGCGTGAACGTGCCGGGGTCGCTGCTCGCGTTCCCGGTAGGCGACCTCGCCCAGCACTCGCTCGCCGGCCTCTGCTTCCTCGTCCAGAACGGCTACTGCCTGACCGACGACGTCAACGGCCGGCCGATCCCGGGCATGGAACGCTACCGCGGGCTGGTGGACGTGGACGACCCGTTCCCGCTCACCTTCTTCGACCAGTACATGCTCGCGGAGATCACCGCCGAGCTGGCCTGCTCGTGCTACGCCGGCGTCCTGACGCTCCAGGCGATGGGGCTCGGCGGCTGGATGTTCGACGGCATCGACCGCTTCTCGATGCTGGGCGCCTCCGGCAACCCCGTCGTCCCGGGGCTCGGCTTCCGCTACGACGAGGACGAGCGCTGGTCGGTGCCAAACCCGACCGGCCGCGAGGGCGTGTTCGAGGCGTTCTGCCCGCCGCACCACGAGGACATGCGCGCGGCCGTCGAGGCGCTCTGCGAGCGCAAGTTCGGCACGGGCGGCGTGCACAACGGCGCCACGCCGGGTGCCTGGAGCGAGTCGGCGCTGATCCGCTCGAGCGCCCAGGTCCACGACGAGCGCTTCCGCGAGTGCGTCGCGGTGCAGGCCCAGTACCTGTTCGACACGTTCGGGAAGTTCCCGGCCACGATCCCCTCGGTGATGGTCCTCAACTACGTGCAGGCCCACCACCTGGACCTCGATTTCTACGACGAGAGGTTCCGGCCGGGCTCGTACCTGCGAACCCACGCGGAGCACATGGAGGTGTGGCACTGATGCCGTACGTCGACGTCGACGGAACCCGTCTCTACTACGAGGAGGCCGGGGCCGGCGAGCCCGTGGTCTTCGCGCACGGCAACTGGACGGACCACTCTTCCTGGGCGCTGACCGTGCCAGAGCTGCCCGCCTCCCAGCGGGCCATCGTCTACGACCGGCGCGGCACCGGCCGCAGCCCGCGCACCCGGGAGGCGCTGACCCGCCGCCGCCACGAGGACGACCTGGCGGCCCTGATCGAGGCGCTCGGACCGGCTCCTGCGCACGTGGTCGGCAACTCGTACGGCGGTTCGACCGCACTCGGACTGGCCGCGCGCCGGCCCGAGCTGGTGCGCAGCGTGGTTGCGCACGAGCCGCCGCTGCTCGCGATCGTGGGCGACGACCCGATCGCGCGCGCCGCGATCGCCGAGACGGAGGCCAGCCTGGGTGCCGTGCTGGAGCGGGTCGAGGCCTGCGACGCCGCGGGCGGCGCGGAGCAGTTCGTGGAGGAGGTGGCGCTCGGGCCGGACGGTTGGGCCACGCTGCCCGACTTCATCCGCGAGGTCATGATCCTCAACGCTGCCACCGTGGCCGAGGAGCTTCGGGACCCTGCCGCCGTGGAGGTGGACCTCGCGGCGCTGGCGGAGCTCGACCTACCCGTCCTGCTCACCAAGGGCGACCAGAGCCCGGCGTGGTTCTCCGCGATCGTCGACCGGCTGGACGAGGCGATCGAGGTAGCCCGCGTCGTCACGGTCGCCGGAGCGGGCCACAACCCGCACGCGACGCACCCGGCCGAGTACGCCGCCGTCGTGGCGGAGCACGCCCGGATCGGGGAGGTGGTCCGATGACCCCGGAGATCCGCTCCGTCGAGCTGCCCACCGGCGTCCGGCCCGGCCTTCGGGCGCGGGCTACCGGATCGAGGACCTCGCTTCGCGGCGGAGCTGGTGGCGCTCGCGAAGGCTCACGCGTCGCGCGGCGCCACCGTCGCGCCGTAGGCGGCGCCGGCGCTGGCGGCCACCACGAGCATGATCGCCGCAACCTCGCGCGTGGCCAGCTCCTCGCCAAGCACCACCAGGCCGGCCAGCGCGCCGACCGCCGGCTCCAGGCTCATCAGCACGCCGAAGACGCCGACCGGCAGGCTCCGCAGCGCCTCCAACTCGAGCGCGTACGGGATCGCCGACGACAGCACGCCGACTCCCGCGCCCACAGCGAGGACCCAGGGCACGAGCAGCTCCGTGCCGGCGTCGGCGATGCCGACCGGTGCGAGCGGCACCGTGGCCACGACCATCGCCAAGGCCAGCCCGGCGCCGCCCGGGAAGGCCTGGCCGACGCGAGCGCTCAGCAGGATGTAGGCCGCCCAGCAGGCACCGGCCAGCAGCGCGAGGCCCACGCCGAGGGCGTCGAGGTCCGAGCCGCCGAAGCCCGACAGCAGCAGGATGCCCGCCGCCGCGAGCCCGACCCAGAGCAGGTCGCGCGGCCGGCGCGAGCCGAACACGGCGACCCCGAGCGGCCCGACGAACTCGAAGGTCACGGCGATGCCGAGCGGGATGCGGTCGAGCGAGGCGTAGAAGGCGAGGTTCATGGCGGCCAGCACCAGGCCGAAGGCCACCGCGAGCCGGAGGTCGCGTGCATCGTGGCCCGCCACGCGCGGCCGCCAGACGAGCGCCAGCACGATCGCCCCGAGCAGCACGCGCAGGAAGACCGTGCCGCCCGGGCCGACCTCGTCGAACAGCGTCTTCGCCAGCGCCGCGCCGAACTGGACCGAGGTGACGGCCGCCAAAACGAGCAGGGTGGGAGGCACCGCGTGATAATGCCGGGGTGACCACCACCGAGGCGCCGCCCCCGGCGGCCGCACGCGAGCGCTCGTACGAGGAGCTGGAGTCGACCTTCGCCGGGATCGACGCCCCTTTCGCGCTGGTCGACCTGGACGCGATGTGGTCGAACGGCCGCGAGATGCTCGCGCGGGCCCAGGGCACGCCGATCCGCGTGGCGAGCAAGTCGGTGCGCTGCCGCCCGCTGCTCGCGGCCATCCTGGACCGCGACCCCGGCCTGCGGGGGCTGATGACCTTCACTCTGCGCGAGTCGCTCTGGCTGCACGGGCACGGGTTCGAGGACCTGCTGCTGGCCTACCCGACCGCCGATCGCGGCGCGCTCGCCGAGCTGGCTCGGCTCGAGTCCGCGCGGGCGCCGATCCTGATGGTCGACTCGGTGGAGCAGCTCGACTACATCGAGGCCGCGGCCGAGCCGAGCGGGCGACCCGTCCGAGTCTGCATCGAGCTCGACGTGGGCTGGTGGCCGCTCGGGGGCCGGCTCAAGGTGGGCGCCAAGCGCTCGCCGGTCCGCACGCCCGAGCAGGCTCGGGCGCTCGCGAGCGAGATCGCCGGCCGCCCGCGCTTCGAGCTCGCCGCGCTGATGGGCTACGAGGCCCACATCGCCGGGCTCGGCGACCACCCGCTCGGCAAGCGCGGGCAGGCACCGCTGATCCGGCTTATGAAGCGCCGCTCCGCCGCCGAGATCGCCGAGCGCCGCGCGGCTGTGGTGGCCGCCGTTCGCGAGGTGAGCCCGGTGCCGATCGTGAACGGGGGCGGCACCGGCAGCGTTCACCTCACGCGCCGGGAGCAGGTCATCACCGAGGTCACCGCCGGGTCGGGCTTCTTCGCGTCGACGCTGTTCGACCGCTACGCCGACTTCACGCTCACACCGGCGGCCATGTTCGCCATGCCGGTCGTGCGCCGGCCGAGCGGCGGGGTGGCCACGCTGCTCGGCGGCGGCTACCACGCCTCGGGCGCGCCGGGCCTCGACCGCCTGCCGGCCCCCTACCTCCCGCGCGGCCTGCGGCTCGATCCCCAGGAGGGGGCGGGCGAGGTGCAGACGCCGGTCGTGGGCGCCGCGGCGGCAAGCCTGCGGATCGGCGACCGCGTCTACCTTCGCCACGCCAAGGCCGGCGAGCTGTGCGAGCGGTTCGACAGGCTGTACCTGGTGAGCGGCGGCGAGATCGTGGACGAGGTGCCGACCTACCGCGGTGAGGGCCGCTGCGAGCTCTAGGGCACGTCCCCCTCATGGCGCAACCTCCCCGCTTCTGGGGTGTTCCCTGGTCGGTGCGCCGCCTCGCCCTCGTCTGCCTGCCTGCACTGGCCCTGCTCGTCCTCGCAGCGCCCGCCGTGGCGCGGCCGAACGTCGTCGTCCTGATGACCGACGACCAGACGCTCGCGTCGCTCTCCTCGATGCCGCAGACGAACGCGCTGCTGGCCGGACACGGAACGGTGTTCGAGCAGGCGATCGCCACCTTCCCGCTCTGCTGCCCCTCGCGCGTGACGCACCTCACCGGTCAGTACTCGCACAACCACCAGGTGGTGCACAACGCCGGCGACTTCGGCGGCCACCGGCGGCTCTCGCACGCCAACACGCTGCCGGCGTGGCTGCAGGCGGCCGGCTACCGGACTATGCACGTGGGGCGCTACCTGAACGGCTACGAGTACTCGGACGGCATCCCGCCCGGCTGGGACGAGTGGCACGGGTCGCCGCATTCGGCCGCGTTCAACTACTACCGCTGGCGCGTGAACGAGAACGGCTCGCTGATCCAGTACCCGGTCCCCGAGTACCCCGGCGAGTACCTGACCGACTACCAGGGGCGGCGCGCGAGCGAGCTGATCGAGCGCACGGCGCCCGGCGAGCAGCCCTTCTACCTGCAGGTCTGGTTCGTGGCGCCGCACCGCGCCGGCCCGCGCGACCCGGACGACCCCACCACGGTCGGCACGCCCTCCCCCGCCCCCCGGCACCGCGACATGTTCGCGGCCACGCCCATGCCGCGCCCGCCGAGCTTCGACGAGGCCGACGTGAGCGACAAGCCGCAGATCGTGTCGTCCCGGTCCCACCTCAGCCCCGACACGATCGCCGGCATCGAGGAGAACTGGCGCCAGGAGCTCGAGAGCCTCCAGGCGGTCGACGAGGCCGTGGCGCGAATCGTTGGCACGCTCGAGCGCACCGGCGAGCTCGAGAACACGCTGGTCGTCTACACGTCCGACAACGGATACATGCACGGCGAGCACCGCCTCAAGGCCGAGAAGGTGTGGCTCTACGACGAGGCGAGCCGGGTGCCGCTGATCATGCGCGGCCCGGGCGTCCCTCGGGGTCTCAGGGACCCTCGGCCCGTGGCGAACATCGACATAGCGCCGACGATCGTCGAGGCCGCCGGCGCGCAGCCGCAGCGCGTGCTCGACGGGCGCTCGCTGCTCGGGCTGATGGACGATCCCGGGGTCTGGTGGGGGCGCGAGCTGCTGATCGAGAACGGCAACGGCGCCAATGGGGTCACGCCGTTCCGGGCGATCCGCACCAACCGCTTCATCTACGCCCAGCACCTCCTCACGGGCGAGTACGAGCTGTATGACCTGGAACGCGACCCGTTCCAGCTCGACAACGTCGAGGGGAGCCCCGCGTACGCGGCCGTGCAGCGCGACCTCGCCCGCCGCCTGCGCCTGCTGCGCAGCTG
>JBOGXT010000164.1:0-2837 GCA_050694635.1 Thermoleophilaceae bacterium | reverse complement strand
GGTGAAGCGCGTGGCGATCGACCCTTCGCTGATTGGAGACGAGCGCGAGATGCTCGAAGACCTGGTCGCCGCGGCCTTCAACGATGCGTCGCGGCGGGTGGAGGCGACGATCGCGGAGAAGATGAGCGGCATGACGGCCGGCCTGGGCCTGCCGCCGGGCTTCAAGCTGCCGTTTTGAGCAAGACCCCGGTTCCGAGCGCGAAAGGGCTCGAGCGGCTGATCCAGGCCCTGCGCGTGCTTCCCGGCGTAGGGCCGCGCTCCGCGCAGCGCATGGCTTTTCATCTCCTGCAGCACGAGCGCGCGGGCGCCGACGAGCTGGCGCTGGCGCTGGCCGAGGCGCTGGCGGTCCCCGCGTTAGACAGCGTCGAGGGGATGCTCGCCGACCCCGAGGTCCACGCGGTCGCGATCTGCTCGAGCACCGACACCCACGCGGAGCTGGCGATCGCCGCGGCCCGGGCGCGCAAGGCGATCTTCTGCGAGAAGCCGCTCTCGCTCGAGCTGGCCGACGTGGACCGGGTGCGGACCGCCGTCGCGGATGCCGGCGTGCCGTTCCAGATCGGGTTCAACCGCCGCTTCGACCCGGGCCACCGGTCGGTCCGCGACGCCGTGGCCGGCGGCGCGGTGGGAGAGCCGCACCTGGTGCGCATCTCCAGCCGCGACCCGTTCCCGCCGCCGCTCGACTACGTGCGCGTCTCGGGTGGCATCTTCCTTGACATGACGATCCACGACTTCGACATGGCGCGCTACGTGACGGGCAGCGAGGTGGTCGAGGTGTACGCCCGCGGATCGGTCAGGATCGAGCCCTCGTACCGCGAGGCCGGGGACGTGGACACGGCGCTGACGGTGCTGGAGCACGAGGACGGCTGCGTCACGACCATCGACAACAGCCGCCGCTCGACGTACGGCTACGACCAGCGCGTGGAGGTCTTCGGGTCCGGCGGGATGGCGGCGTCCGGCAACCCGCCGGCCCACGCCGGCGCGGTGCTGACCGCCGATGGCGAGAGCTCGCCCGCGATGCCGAGCTTCTTCCTCGACCGCTACGCCGAGAGCTACGAGCGCGCCTGGGAGGCGTTCGTGGACGCCGTCCGCGACGGCCGCGAGCCGGTGGTCGGCATCGAGGACGCGCGCGCGCCGCTCGTGATCGGCCTGGCGGCCTGGCGGTCGCTGCGCGAGGGCCGCCCGGTGCGCGTGGAGGAGGTCGAGGCGGCGTGAGCACCGAGACGTTCGACGTGATCACGATGGGACGCGTCAGCGTGGACCTGTACCCCGAGCAGACAGGCGTGACGCTGCCGCGGGTCAAGACCTTCGCCAAGTCGCTCGGCGGGAGTCCCACGAACGTCGCGGTGGCCGCGGCTCGGCTCGGCGCCCGGGCCGCGGTCGTCACCAAGGTGGGGGACGATCCCTTCGGGACCTACGTCCGCGAGGCCCTGGAGGGCTTCGGGGTCGACCCGCGCTGGGTCAGCACGGACCCCGACCTGCGCACCCCGCTCGCCTTCTGCGAGATCCATCCGCCGGATCACTTCCCGCTGCTGTTCTACCGCGAGCCGAAGGCGCCGGACCTCAACCTCGCCCGCTCCGACCTCGACCTCGAGGCGATCAGGCGGGCCCGGCTCCTTTGGACCACCGGCACCGGCCTGTCGGACGAACCCAGCCGCTCCGCGACGCTGATGGCGCTCGAGGCACGCGTCGGGACCCCGCACGGCGGCATCACGATCCACGACCTCGACCACCGGCCCATGTTCTGGAGCGACCAGGCGGAGGCCGGGCGCTGGGCGCGCGAGGCGCTCGCCTACGCGACCGTGGCGGTGGGAAACCGGGACGAGGTGGAGGTGGCGGTCGGCACCCGCGATCCCCACGACGCCTCGTCGGCGCTGCTCGAGCTCGGGGTGGGCCTGGCGATCGTCAAGCGCGGCCCCGGCGGCGTGCTGGCGCGGACGCACGCGGGCGTGGTGGAGCTGGAGCCGGTCCGGCTCGAAGTGCGGAACGGGCTCGGGGCCGGCGACGCGTTCGGCGGCGCCCTCGCGCACGCGCTGCTGGCCGAATGGGACACCGAGCGGGCGCTGCGGCTCGCCAACGCGGCCGGGGCGCTGGTGGCCTCGCGGCTGGCGTGCGCGGACGACATGCCGACGCTGAGCGAGCTCGAGCCGCTGGTCGGCGAGGAGGTGCGCCGGTGAGCGCTCGCCTCACGGCCGGCCAGGCGCTGGTGCGCTTCCTCGCGGCGCAGGAGGTCGAGCGCGACGGCGAGCGGCGGAGCTTCTTCGCCGGCTGCTTCGGCATCTTCGGCCACGGCAACGTCGCCGGCCTCGGCCAGGCGCTCCAGCAGCACGAGGACCTGCTGCCCTACCACCAGGCGCGCAACGAGCAGGCCATGGTGCACGTCGCCGCCGGCTACGCGCGCCAGCTCAACCGGCTCGGAGCGTTCGCATGCACCACCTCGGTCGGCCCCGGGGCCACCAACATGGTCACCGGCGCGGCGCTCGCGACCGTGAACCGGCTGCCGGTGCTGCTGCTGCCGGGCGACACCTTCGCCAGCCGGCGCCCGCACCCGGTGCTCCAGCAGCTCGAGCTACCTCACGACGCCACCGCCTCGGTGAACGATTGCCTCCGGCCGGTCTCGCGCTACTTCGACCGGATCGAGCGGCCCGAGCAGCTCCTGCCCTCGGCGCTGGAGGCGATGCGGGTGCTGACCGACCCCGCCGACACCGGCGCCGTGACGCTGGCGCTGCCCGAGGACGTGCAGACCGAGGCGTTCGACGTGCCGGACGCCTTCCTGGAGCCGCGCGTCTGGGCGGTCCGGCGCCGCCCGCCGGCGTCCGACGCGCTCGCCCGCTCCGCCG
>JBOGXT010000163.1:0-2665 GCA_050694635.1 Thermoleophilaceae bacterium | reverse complement strand
AGGATCCGCTCGGCGGCGAGCTGCTCCTGCTCCTCGAGGTCGGCCAGCTCGATCGCCTGGTCGCGGGCCAGGTCGCGAAGCCCGCGCACGCGGTCGGTGATGTCGCGGTCCTGCTCCGAGATGCGCTTCAAGAACTCGGCGCGCTCGAGCAGGTCGCCGAAGCCGTCGGCCTCGAGCACCACGGTGAGGGCGTCGGGGCTATCCGACTTGTAGATCTCGACGAGCCGGGCGGCTAGCACGCGGCGCGCCGTCTCCAGCTCGCTGCGGAGGCGCTCGAGGCGGTCGCGGGCCCGCTCGAGCCGGTCGCGCACCTCGAGCAGCTCCGCCCGCTGGCGGTCGAGGCTGCGTTGCGCGCGCTCGAGCCGGCTCTGGGTCGCGCTGATCTCGCCCTGGAGGGTCTCGATGCGGGTGCTGAACTGCTGGATCGTGGTGGAGAGCACGCCCTCCTTGTGCCGGGCGTCCTCGATCTGGTCGCGCTTCTTCTCGATGCGCTGAGGGAGCGGCGCGGACAGGCCGGGCAGCGGAAGCAGAAGGTAGGCCGCAAGGGCCAGGGTTATGGGAACCCAGAAGGTCTTCTTCATGGTCTCGGCGCGGTACGGTTCCCCCGTTTCCCCACGTTATGCAGGGGAATTCAGCGCACGAAGGCGGGGACTCTAGCAGGGGCCGTCGCCGGGACGACCCGATCTCCCGCTCCTGCAAGCGGCCCTGCAGGACTCACTAGAATCATGGTCATGGCGGCACAGCAGAGAGCGATCTTCCCCCGCGACACCGGCCTTCAGATCCGGATGCTGGTCACGCTGTTCCTGCTGGGCCTGCTGTACGTGGCCCTCGTGGGCGCCCTGCTCGCGGCCGGCACCGGCATCTTGCTGATGGTGGTGATCATCGGCGCGCTGAGCTTCGGCCAGCTGTTCTTCTCGGACCGGCTGGCGCTGGCGGCGATGGGCGCGAAGGAGGTCTCGCCCGAGGAGGCGCCGGGCCTGCACGGGATGATCGAGCGGCTCTGCATCCAGGCCGACCTGCCGAAGCCGCGCATCGCGGTGGCCGATATGCACGTCCCGAACGCGTTCGCGCTCGGTCGCTCGCAGAAGAGCGCCACGGTGTGCTGCACCACCGGCATCATGCAGGTGCTCTCCCCCAGCGAGCTCGAGGGCGTGATGGCGCACGAGCTGGCGCATGTGAAGCACCGCGACGTGCTGATCATGACCATCGCGAGCTTCTTCGCCTCGATCGCGGCGATCATCATGCAGTTCGGCTTCTTCTTCGGCGGGGGAGACGACGAGAACCCGAGCATCATCGTGGTGCTGCTGGTCTCGT
This sequence comes from Thermoleophilaceae bacterium, assembly GCA_050694635.1. Lineage (GTDB taxonomy): Bacteria > Actinomycetota > Thermoleophilia > Solirubrobacterales > Thermoleophilaceae > JACVRW01. The sequence goes on along the minus strand of JBOGXT010000163.1, from coordinate 1,351 downwards.
TCGTGGTCTACATCGTCTCGTTCTTCCTGATGCTGGCGCTGTCGCGCTACCGCGAGTTCGCCGCTGACCGCGGCGCCGCGATCATGACCGGGCGGCCGAGCGCGCTGTCGTCGGCCCTGGTGAAGATCTCGAGCGCGATGCAGACGGTGCCCACGCGCGACCTGCGCGAGGCGGAGCGCATGAACGCGTTCTTCATCGTCCCGACGAGCGTCAAGGGCGCGGTGCAGAGCCTCTTCTCGACGCACCCCCCGATGCAGAAGCGGATCGCCCGGCTCCAGCAGCTGGAGGCCTCCCTCCAGGGCACCGCCTAGTGTCAGCGCGCGAGAACCAAGCCTGGCAAGGACGCAGGGAGCGCCGCGTGCTAGGCACGCGCGCGACCGAGGACGCCGCCAGGCGCCGGTTCGCAGCGCGCTGATGGGCTTCCTCGACGCGCTTCTGGGTGGGCGCGGCAAGAAGGTCAAGGGCGCCGCACCCGACCGGCTGTTCGCCATGACTACGGCGAACGTGACGCTCGAGACCGGGCTGGGGCTGATGCACAGGGGGACCGCGGGAATCGTCTTCCAGCCGCTCGGCACCGCCGACTTCGACGCGATCCTGGCCGAGACCGAGGAGCTGCTGCGCGGCACCGCCGAGGAGACGGGCACCGAGCTGCGCTCCCACGAGGACGAGTTCGGCTACCGCTGGCTGATCCTGCGCGACCCCGACTTCGACGACCTGGTGGTCTCGCTCAACACGATCTCGTCGCAGCTCCAGGCCGGCGGCTACGGCGACCGTCTGCTGTGCGCGGTGTTCGCTTACGAGGAGAAGGGCCGCCACCTGTACTTCATCTACAACTTCAAGCGCGGCTGCTACTACCCGTTCGTGCCGGCGCCGGGCGACAAGGCGCGCGACAACGAGCGCGAGCTGCGCCTGAAGTCCCAGGTGGGAGCCGAGCTGCCGTTCGAGGAGGACGTATCGCGCTGGTTCCCGCTGTGGGAGATTCCTCTGTAGCGGTCTTCCGCTCTACGAGCGGGTTCCTGCCGCTTCGCGTTCGCCGAAAGGTACGAGATAGGTACGGGCTTTCACGGGCGGCGCCGATCACGGCCTCCGCCGGCTCCCGTTTGGCTGGGTCGAACTCGTCGAAGAGGTGGCCGTAGTCGCGCAGGCATGTCGGCGGCGAGTGGCCCGCCTGGCGGGCGACCTCGAGTATTGATTGGCCCTCGTGGATCAGCAGCGAGACGAACGAGTGGCGCAGGTCGTATGCGCGCGCGTTCGGCAGTCCCACCGCTGGAGCCTGTCAAGTCGAATGAGACGGGTTCGTCTGGGTTTTAGTGAGCGGCCTCCTCGCTGTTGGGCTTGTTGATCCAGGCCG
>JBOGXT010000162.1:0-1870 GCA_050694635.1 Thermoleophilaceae bacterium | reverse complement strand
CCGCCGAGGCGCTCGCCGCGGCGGGTGTCGTGCCCCCGGCCGCGCCGGTGCGGGTGGCTGTCGCCGCCGGTCCCGCCTTCAGCTTCCGCTATGAGGAGAACCTGGAGCTCCTGCGGGCGGCCGGCGCCGGGGTGCTCGAGTTCGACCCGCTCGCGAGCCGGGCGCTGCCCGAGGGCGCCGACGGGCTCCTGCTCGGGGGCGGCTTCCCGGAGGCGTTCGCCGGCGAGCTGTGCGATGCGGGAACGCTGCGCGAGGCGGTGCGCGCCTTCGCAGCGGCCGGCCATCCGGTTGCGGCCGAGTGCGGCGGGATGCTCTTCCTCTGCCGGGAGCTCGACGGGCGCGCGATGTGCGGCGTGATCGACGCGAGCGCGCGCATGACCGACGGCCTCACGCTCGGCTACCGCGAGGCCGAGGCGCCGGCCGACTCGGCATTGGCCCGCTCCGGCTGGCGCCTGCGCGGGCACGAGTTCCACTACTCATCGGCGGAGCCCGCGGCCGGCCGGGCGCCCGCCTGGCGCCTCGAGACGGCGGGCGGGAGCCGGGCCGAGGGATTCGTCCAGGGCGGCGTGCACGCCAGCTACCTGCACACGCACTGGGCGGCGACGCCGGAGGTCGCCGCCCGATTCGTCGCGTCGGCCGGGGGCGCCGGGCGGCGGCCCGAGAGGAGGGCCGCATGAAAGCCGCCAGCGGCAAGGTGGTGTTCGTCGGCGCCGGGCCGGGCGCCCCCGACCTGCTCACCCTGCGCGGGGCCAGGGCGATCGCCACAGCCGACGTGGTGCTCTGGGCGAGCAGCCTCGTGATGGAGGAGGTGCTCGAGCATGCGCGCGGGGACGCGGAGACCGTGGACTCCTCGGCGCTCACGCTCGAGCAGCAGCGCGAGGTGTACCAGCGGGCCGCGGGCGAGGGCCTGCGCGTGGCCCGCGTCCACTCGGGCGACCCCTCGATCTACAGCGCCGTGGGCGAGCAGATCCGGGTGCTCGAGGAGATCGGGCTCGAGTACGAGATCGTGCCGGGCGTGAGCTCGCTCTCGGCGGCCGCCGCGGCCCTCGGGCAGGAGCTGACGGCGCCGGAGCGGGCGCAGTCGCTCATCCTCACCCGCCGCGAGGGTCGCTCGCCGATGCCCCCCGGCGAGCGGCTCGAGCACCTCGCCCGCCACGGCACAACCATGGCGCTGTTCCTCTCGATCGGGCGGCCTGTGGAGCTGCAGGACGAGCTGACCGCCGGCGGCTACCCGCCGGACGCGCCCTGCGCGGTCGTCTACCGCGCCTCGTGGCCCGACGAGCAGGTGGTGCGCTGCCCGCTCGGCGAGCTCGCCGAGCGCGTTCGCGAGGCCGGCATCGACAGCCAGGCACTCGTGCTGGTCGGGCCGGGGCTGCGGGGCGCGGACTCCCGCTCGCACCTCTACGACCCGCGTCACGGCCACCGCTTCCGCGAGGCGGTCGGCTGATGCCGCTCGCGCTCGTCACCGGCGGCACGCGCTCGGGCAAGAGCGAGCTGGCCGAGCGCCTCGCGGCCGATGCGGGTCTGCCGGCGCTCTACGTCGCCACGGGCTCGGCGCGCGACCCGGAGATGGAGGAGCGCGTCGCCCTCCACCGCGCGCGCCGGCCCGGGGGCTGGGCAACGATCGAGACGGGCGATCCGCTGGCGGCGCTCGCGGGCGCCGCCGGACGGGCGCTCCTGCTCGACTCGCTGGGCGGCTGGATCGCCAGGCTGATGGACGAGCACGGGCTGACGTGTGCGGAGGCGGTGGCCCCCTTGGGCGAGGAGGGGCGCCGCGCATGGGCGGCGCTGCTCCGGACCGTGCAGCGCTTCGCCTCGGCGGCCGCCGCGCGGCCCGAGCCGACCGTGGTGGTGGCCGAGGAGGCGGGGC
>JBOGXT010000161.1:0-3888 GCA_050694635.1 Thermoleophilaceae bacterium | reverse complement strand
GCGCTGCTCATCGGCGGCCCTGAGGCCGCCGCGGAGCTCGGCGCCCATGGCATCGGCACCGCCCACGTCGCCGAGGGCGAGCGCCTCGGCGCCTACGCCCCCGCCGCCTGGGCCCGCTGCGTGCTGGACGCCATCGACCGCGCCCGAGCGACGGCGGTCATCGCGGCCGGCACCAACAGAGGCAACGAGGTAATGGCCCACGTGGCCGCCCTCAGGGACCTCCCCCTGGCTGCCAACTGCACCGCGGCGACAGATGACGGAACGGTCACGCGCGTGCGCTGGGGCGGCAGCCTCCTGGAGGAGGCGAAGATCCACGGCTCCCCCCTATTGCTCTCCGTAGCGCCGCACGCGGTACAGGCAACGACGGTCAACGGAGCCGACTCCCCGTCGATCGAAGCATTCGAGCCCGCGCTGGAAGACGCGGATCTGATCGTGCAGGTGACCGAGCACGCCGAAACCCCCACGGCGGGCATCTCGCTCGCCGAGGCCAAGGTCGTCGTCAGCGGCGGCCGCGGCGTCGGCTCCGCCGACGGCTTCGGCATCCTCGAGGAGCTGGCCGAGCAGCTGAACGCCGCGGTCGGCTGCTCCCGTGTGGTCACGATGGCCGGCTGGCGTCCCCACACCGACCAGGTCGGCCAGACCGGCACGAAGGTGTCGCCCGACCTCTACATCGCCTGCGGCATCAGCGGCGCCACCCAGCACATCGCGGGATGCAAGGGAGCGAAGAAGATCCTCGCGATCAACTCCGACGCCGAGGCGCCGATCCTCAACAACGCCGACTACGCGGTGATCGGCGACCTGACCGAGATCGTGCCCGCGATCACGGCCGAGCTCAGAAAGGCGCGGTCTCCATAGACGTCGCGATCGGAGCCGTCGCGCTCGCTGCGGCGCTCGCGGCCAGCGCCTTCCTGTTCGCCCGCCGGGCCAAGCTCCTCGTCGACCTGGTCCGGATGGGCAAGCCGGCCGAGCGCTTCGACGACATGCCACAGCGCGTCCGCAACGAGGCCGTGATCGTCCTGGGCCAGCGCAAGCTGCTCCAGCGCCTGGTGCCCGGCGCGATCCATACCGCGATCTTCTGGGGCTTCCTCGTCCTCTTCCCGACGATCGTGGTGGCGATGATCGGCGCGGTCGACGGTGAGGCCACCCTGCCGTGGCTCGGCCACCAGGGCTGGTTCGCGCTGATGGTCGACGTCTTCGCCGTGCTGGTGCTGGCCGGCGTGATCGGCGCCGCGCTGATCCGCAAGGTGCAGCGGCCGAAGCGCTTCGAGGGCAGCCACCTGGGCGAGGCCGACCTCATCCTCGCCCTCATCGCCGGAATCGTCACCACGCTGCTGCTCTGGCACGCCTCGCGGATCGCGCTGGGCCTGAACGAGTGGCCGGCGAGCTGGTCGCCGATCTCGGACGCGCTCTCGAGCCTCTTCGGCGACGACAACGCCACGGAGGTCCTCGAGCGCGCCTTCGTCTGGGCCCACGTGCTGATCATCCTCAGCTTCCTCGCCTACCTCCCCCATTCGAAGCACCTCCACATCGCCACGGCGGCGATCAACGTCTTCTTCGCGTCGACTCGCCCGCGCGGCCACCTCGAGCCCCTCCGCTTCGACGTGCCGGAGGACGAGATGCGCTTCGGCGCCGGGACGGTCAGCGACCTGACCTGGAAGCAGATGTTCGACACATTCTCGTGCACCGAGTGCGGTCGCTGCCAGGATGTCTGCCCGGCCTGGACGACCGGCAAGGAGCTCTCGCCGAAGCTGCTCATCATGGCCCTGCGCGACCAGGTGTTCGAGGAGGGACCGACGCTGATCCGCGGCGAGGATGGGTTCGAGCCCTCGCCGCTGGTCCCGAACGCGGTGACCGACAACGTGGTCTGGGACTGCGTGACCTGCGGGGCCTGCGTGCGCGAGTGCCCGGTGTCGATCGAGCACGTTGACCACATCGTCGACCTGCGCCGCCACCTCGTGATGGTGGACTCGCGCTTCCCCGGCGAGGCCGAGCAGATGCTGCGCGACGTGGAGCGGGCCTCGAACCCGTGGGGCAAGCCGCAGACCGAGCGCGCCGACTGGGCAGAGCGACTCGGCGTGCGTGTGCTCGAGCCCGGCGATCCCGCGCCGGAGGTGCTGTACTGGGTCGGCTGCGCCGCCTCCTTCGACGAGCGCGCCCGCGCGGCGGCCGAGTCGACCGCGAAGCTGCTGCGGGCGGCCGGCGTCGACTTCGCCATCCTCGGCCCGCGCGAGTCCTGTACCGGGGACCCCGCCCGGCGCATGGGCAACGAGTACCTGTTCCAGGCCTACGCCGAGCAGAACGTCGCCACGCTGAACGAGGCGGGCGTGACCAAGGTCGTGGCAAGCTGCCCGCACTGCTTCAACACGATCGGCAACGAGTACCCGGACTTCGGCGGGGACTACGAGGTCGTCCATCACACCGAGCTGCTCGCCGAGCTCGTCCGCGACGGCCGCCTCGAGCCGAGCGCCGACGGCCGCGCGATCACCTACCACGACTCCTGCTACCTCGCCCGCCACAACGACGTGCTCGAGAGCCCGCGCGAGCTCGTTGCAGCGGTGGGCGAGCCGGTCGAGATGGAGCGCAGCGGCAAGCGCACCTTCTGCTGCGGCGCCGGCGGCGCCCACATGTGGATGGAGGAGCGGGGCGGCAAGATCAACGAGGAGCGCGTCCGCGAGGCCGCCGACAGCGGCGCCGACACGCTCGCCGTGGCCTGCCCCTTCTGTACCGTCATGCTCGACGACGGCGTGCGCCAGCGCGGCGACGAGCTGCGCGTCGTGGACGTGGCGACGCTGCTCGCCGAGTCGCTCGAGGAACCCGATGGCAGTTGAGCCCACAACCGCCCCCGCCGCCGAGGCGCCGGCCGCGAAGCTCGTGGCCGACCGCGCCTACGTCGAGCTGCGCGACCGGATCGTGACGCTTCGCCTGGCGCCGGGCACGGCGCTGCGCGAGGACGAGCTGATGCGCGCGATGGGGATCGGCCGCACGCCGCTGCGCGAGGCCGTGAAGCGCCTGGCGCTCGAGAACCTCGTGGCCGTCCAGCCGCGGCGCGGAACCTTCGTCACGGCCGTGGAGGCCGCCGACATCGTGAACATCACCGAGGTGCGCGCCGAGCTCGAGGGCTACGCCGCCGAGCTCGCGGCGCTGCGCATGGACGGCGACGCGCGCGGCGCGGCGGAGGCGCTCGTCGAGGAGATCGAGGAGGTGACCCAGCCGCACGACCAGGAGTGGCTGATGCGCTTCGACGAGCGCATCCACCGCTTCACCTGGGAGGCGACGGGCAACCCCTACCTGGTCGAGACGCTCGAGCGCTACTTCACCCACTCGCTGCGGATCTGGTACCTGGTGCTCGACCGGGTGCCGGGCCTCGGCCACGCCGTCCACGACCAGATGCACCTGCTCGAGGCGCTGCTCGACCGCGACGGCGCCCGCGCCCGCACGATCATGCGCGAGCACGTGCTCGCCTTCCAGCGCGAGATCCTGGCGGCGTTCAGCCGGACCTGAGCCGGCCCGGCCCGTGCCACAGCTTCCAGGCCCGCACCTGCCAGCGCGCGCCGGCGAGCGCTCCGACGCTTCCCCGCCCGTGGGCCTCCAAATGCGTGGCGAGCGCGAGGAACGCCTGCGCGGTGGTGAGCGCGTCGCCCTCGGCGTCGTGCGAACGGTGCGCCGGGAGGCCGAGCGCCCCGGCCACCGCGGACAGCTCCCGCAAGCCCGGATCTCCGTGCCCGCGCTCGATGCACAGCGCACGCCACAGCAGCGCCGTGTCGAGGATCCGGCGCGGTAGGGCGAAGCCGAGCGCCCGCAGGCGCGGACGCAAGAACGATCGCTCGACCCAGGCGGCGTGCGCGACCGGGACGCGCCCCCGCAGAGCGGCCACGAGCGGCGCGAGCG
>JBOGXT010000160.1:0-3970 GCA_050694635.1 Thermoleophilaceae bacterium | reverse complement strand
TTACTCACCCGTTCGCGGCTCTGCCCCAGGCCGAAGCCTGGTTCGTCGCTCCACTTGCATGTGTTAAGCACGCCGCCAGCGTTCGTCCTGAGCCAGGATCAAACTCTCCGTGAAAGTCTGGCGTGGTATCAGTCCGGCCGGCGCGAGGGAAGCCCCGCACAGGTCGGTTCCACTGTCAGATCATGAAGAGCTGTCAAGTCGTTGGTGCCTCCGCGCACACTTGCGGAAGGCTGGACTCGACGGGTTCTGTATTCAGGCCCCCGGCGCCTGACGGCGACAGGGGGTCGAACCTGGGCGACCGTAATGGTCGCGTGCACTGCTGAGTTTTCAAAGACCGTGCGCCCCCAGGGGTGGGGTCGCCACCGGCGCCTGAGGCGCGACCGCGCAGTCTAGCACCGCCCCGGACGGGGCACCAACCGCGGCACAGCTGATTCTAGCGCCGCCGGAGCCGCTTGAAGCGCCGCTTGCCGAGCTGGATCACGGCCCCGTCGAGCCGCTCCGGCGGCAGCTCGAGCGCGGATGCGTCGAGCGGCTCGCCGTCCAGCTTCACGCCGGCCTGCGAGAGCAGCCGGCGCGCCTCCGAGCGCGACACGCCAAAGGCCTCCTCCAGGAGCGCGGGCAGGTGGACGAGCTCGCCGCCGTCGGGGAACGCGAACTCGTCGATCTCCTCGGGCAGCTCGCGCCGCACGTGCAGCGCGTCGAACCGCTCCTGGGCCGCGGCGGCGGCCTCCTCGCCGTGGAACCGCGCGCACAAGGCGTATGCCATCGCCCGCTTCTGGTCGCGCGCCGAAAGCGCGAGATCGGGCGGCGAGTCCAGCAGCAGCGAGTAGTAGGCCGGCATCGCCTCGTCCGGCACCCGCATCAGCTTGCCGTAGATCTCCTCGGGCGGATCGTCGACGGCCACGTAGTTGCGGAGCGACTTCGACATCTTCTGCACCCCGTCGATCCCGGGCAGGAGCGGCATCGTCAGGATCGACTGCGGCTCCACGCCGTACGCCTTCTGCGTCTCGCGCGCGAGGAGCACGTTGAACGTCTGGTCGGTGGCGCCGAGCTCGACGTCCGCGCGGATCGCCACCGAGTCGTAGCCCTGGAGCAGCGGATAGAGCAGCTCGAGGATCGTGACCGCGTCCCCCGAGGCGTAGCGCTTGGCGAAGTCGTCGCGCTCCAGCAGCTGCGCCACCGTCGAGGTGCGGGCCAGGCGGAACAGCTCGTCCATCGGCATGTCGAGCCACTCGCCGTTGCGGCGCACCTCCGTCCGAGCGCGGTCGAGCACCCTGAAGGCGCCCTCCTCGTACGTCTCCGCGTTGCGGTCGATCTCAGCCGGGTCGGCGAACGGGCGCGTCGTCGAGCGCCCGCTCGGGTCACCCACGCGCGCGGTGTAGTCCCCGATGATGAGCACGACCTGGTGCCCCAGATCCTGGAACTCGCGCAGTTTGCGCAGTCCGACGGTATGCCCGAGGTGGATGTCGGGCGTCGTGGGGTCCACGCCGAACTTGACGCGAAGCGGCCGGCCCAGCCCCAGCTGGCGCTCGAGCTCCCCCTCCGGCAGGGCGTCCACGGCGTTGCGGGTGAGGAAACGGGCTACCTCGCCGGGGGAGTCCGTCATGGGCGCAATGCTAGACTGCCGCACTCGCTGGGCGCCCGGCTGGATGCCGTGTGGAGGGCGCCGACCATGTGGCTGCGCACGTCGCGGCCCAGCTTCGCCGGGGCGCTCAGAAGAGCATGCAGGAGCCGCCGACGCCAATCAACCCTTCCTCCTTGCACGGGCCGCGTTTCGCGCGCCCGGACGCGAGGACCCCGAAGCCCAAGCTGAAGAAGCTGCGGCTCGCCTTCGTGCTGCTCGGCCTGTCGGTCCTGGCGATCGTCTCGACGCTGTTCGGGATGCTGATGGCGGTGGCGAGGGACCTGCCCTCGCTCGAGAACCAGGCCGAGTTCAGGGCCGCGGAGAACTCGATCCTGTACGCGGACGGGCCGAACTGCAAGGAGTTCGATCCTAAGACGTGCACGCGGATCGCGAAGCTCACCGGCAACCTCAACCGCATCCTGGTCAGCGAGGGCGAGATCTCGCCCAACATCGAGAACGCGGTGATCGCGATCGAGGACCGCCGCTTCTACAGCCACGAGGGCGTCGACTACGCGGGCATCGGCCGGGCGCTGTGGCAGGACATCCTGCGCCGAAGCGCGGCCCAGGGCGGTTCCACGATCACCCAGCAGTTCGTGAAGAACGCGCTCGCCGCCCAGGGCAACCGCTCGGTGTTCCAGAAGCTGCGCGAGTCGGCGCTCGCGTACCACCTCGAGCGCAAGTGGTCGAAGGAGAAGATCCTCACCCAGTACCTCAACACGGTGTACTTCGGGAACGGGGCCTACGGGGTCGAGGCCGCCGTGCGCACCTACTTCGGCGAGGGCGACGAGCCCGAGGAGCTGCAGGGAGCCGAGGACACGGCCGGCGTCACCTACCAGGAGGACCCGACGCTCGACCCGCCGCCCGACCCGGACCGGCGCGAGTCGAGCCGCGTGGATCCGGCGGAGGCGGCACTCTTGGCCGGCATGATCTCCTCGCCCTCGATGTACGACCCGATCGAGAACCCGCAGCGCGCGGCTGAGCGGCGCAACCTGGTGCTGTCGCGGATGCTCGAGCAGGAGATGATCACCGAGGCCCAGTACGACGAGGCGCTGCGCACGCCGGTGCCCGACGAGGACGAGGTCGACCCGCCCGACGCCGACTCGGACGAGCCGTACTTCACCAGCTGGATGACCGAGCACCTCCTCGACCTCTACAGCCCGGGCGTGGTGTTCGGCGGCGGGCTGAAGGTCAAGACGACCATCGACCCGGAGCTGCAGGGCGCCGCGGAGAACGCGATCGCCGGGCGCCTCGCGGGGATCGGCCCGAGCGCCGCGCTCGTCGCTATCGAGAACGACACCGGCGCGGTCAAGGCGATGGTGGGCGGCACCGACTTCGACGCCCGGCCCTTCAACCTGGCCACCAACGGCCACCGCCAGCCCGGCTCGGCGTTCAAGCCCTTCATCCTCGTGCGCGCGCTCGAGGACGGCGTCGACCCAAACAGCTCCTGGGCCTCGATGCCGAAGCAGCTGCCCTTCCGCGGGGCGAACGGGCGCGAGCTGTTCAAGGTCTCCAACTACGAGGACTCCTATCTGGGCACGGCTTCGCTGTGGTCCGCCACCGCCGCGTCGGACAACTCGGTCTTCGCCGAGCTCGGGATGCAGGTGAAGCCGAAGCGCGTGGCCCGGCTGGCGACCAGGATGGGCATCCGCACCGAGCTCTCGACCAATCCGGCCATGCTGCTCGGCGGACTCGAAGAGGGCGTGACGCCGCTCGAGATGGCCTACGGCTACTCCACCCTCGCCAACGAGGGCAGGAGGGTGTCCGGCACGCTCGCCCCCAACGACAGCGGCCCGGTCGCGATTGAGGAGGTCGAGGGGCCGGGAGCCGACAAGGAGAACGAGCCCGTCGAGAAGCGCGTGTTCCCGAAGAAGGTCGGGCAGGTGGCGAAGGACATGCTCTCGACGGTGGTCACCAGCGGCACCGGCGAGGCGGCCCAGGTTGGCGACGAGTTCATCTGGGGCAAGACCGGGACTACCGAGAACTACGGCGACGCCTGGTTCGTCGGCGGCAACGACGACCTGACCGTCGCGGTCTGGGTGGGCTACGCCGACAAGCTCCAGCCGATGGAGTACGAGTACGCCGGCAGCCCCGTGGCCGGAGGCACCTACCCGGCCGCGATCTTCAGCGACTTCATGTCCTCCTGGGTCGAGCTGCGCGAGGCGCGCGGCCTCGACAAGGAGGCGGACGAGGAGGGCACCGTTCCGGTCCCGGCCGATTCCTACACGGCGCCCCCGGTCGAGGAGTCCGCGCCGGCCGCACCGGCCGTGCCCGAGGAGGAGGCGCCGCAGGAGACGCCCGAGGCCGCGCCGGCCCCGGAGGCGCCGCCGGACCAGCCCGCACCGGAGG
>JBOGXT010000159.1:0-1645 GCA_050694635.1 Thermoleophilaceae bacterium | reverse complement strand
CGGGCGAGCTCGAGGAGAAGCTCGAGTCGGCGCTCGGCGCCGGCTACCGGACCGTGGAGAAGTAGGGCTCTCTAGCGGTCGCCACGCTCGCCGGGAGGATGTCCCGCTCGCCGTGGAAAGTGAACGGCGGTCCGTGACGGTCAGGCCGCCTCGATCATAGGCGCCTCCTCGCTGCGGTGCCGCTCGCGTTCGATCGTGGCGAGCAGCTTGGGCAGGTCGCGGTAGCCGAGGACGCGGCGAAACTGCCGCTCGGCCTCGAGCATGCCGGCGGCGGTCCAGCGGAGCGCCATCTCACCCGAGCGCCAGCGCTTGACGTTGCGCTGCGTCTGGCGGACGATCTCGATCATCGACTCGACCGGGTTGGTGGAGGCGAGCACCGCCTTGAGCGGGCCGGTGACGCCGAGCCGGGTGAGCGTCAGCGTCTCGGCGAGTCCCTCACGCAGCGAGGCCGCTGCGCCGGATGGCTTGTCTCGAGCTGGCGGGCGAGCCCCTCGAGTGAGGCGAGCGCCCGGTCGTGGTCGGGCTCGGCCCAGGCCGCTCGCAGCTTGCGCCGCACCCACGGCCGCTCCCGCTCGGGCAGGTGACCCTCGACGTTGCGCTCCTTGTGCCGGATGCAGCACTGGACGGGCGTGCCCTCACCGAAGACGTCGCGGACAGCCTTGCGGAGCGCCTTGGCGCCGTCGATGACGACGAGCAGGCCGCCGCTCGTGTCGAGGCCGCGCTCGACCAGATCCGAGAGCAGCGCGGTCGCCACGGTGGCGTTCTCGGTCGAGCCCTCCCAGAGCCCGAGCGGGAGCTTCGTCCCGTCGCTGGCGATCCCGAGCGCGACGACGTTCGTGCGCCCCTGCAGCTCGATCCCGTCCAGCATCAGCACCGCGAGCACGAGCCCGTCCAGACGGCGGCTCATCAGCTCGCCGAGCGCCTGGCGGGTCCGCTCCTTGAAGCGGCGCGAGAGCGCCGAGCGCGAGACCGACCGGCTCCTGCGTACGCGGGAAGCGCCGGCAGGAGACGCCGGCCAGCATCCGCTCGAGCACAACCCGGTCGAGCGGGTCACGATCAGCGAAGTGACGGTAACTCGCGAGCACCACCTCGCCGGAGCCGTCCTTCCCGCGCATGCGCGGACGCTCGACCGGCAGGACGCGCCCGCCAAGCGTGACCTCGCCCCGTTCGTGGCCGTGCCGGTAGGCGAGGCGAGCGGCGTCCGGCTTGCTGCGCGGGCCGACGACGTCGACGACCTCCTCTTCCATCAGCTCGCTCAAGACACCCAGGCCGACGCCCACCGAGAGCGCGAGCAACCCCTCCTGCGCGGCCCCGACCAGCTCGCCCAGCGCCGCCTCGACCCGCCCCGGCAACCTCCGCCGCTCAGCCTCCACGGCGGCGACGACCTCAGCAGCTTGTAGCTTCCTTCCCACGGTGGTCCTCCTCTCGATCTTGGACGGATCGCCCCGAACGCTCGCAAGCCGAGCGGACAGGGCAGGAGGACCGCCGTCTCAGTTTCTACGGGCTACGGGACAACCTCCTCGCCGGACGCCTCTGCCTCCATCCGCTCGACCGATGAGAGTACGCGGCGGTCTCCAGCAGAAGCGAGTGGCTGCAGCTAGCCCGGATCTTTCGGTAGCGTCTTGCGGCTGGGCTTGCCGCGGTG
>JBOGXT010000158.1:0-4107 GCA_050694635.1 Thermoleophilaceae bacterium | reverse complement strand
CGGCAGTCCCCCTGCCGAGCAGCCGCCGCCGGTCGATCCGCGTCGCGCCCCACCCCATCCCACCGCTTTCGGAGTGCATCCTGTCCTCCCTTCTCGTGGGTACCGCCTAAGCGGCTTTGACCCGGCTCGGCCGGGAAAGGTTCACGGGATCCCGCAATGAGAGCTGGGGGCGCCGAGGGCGTTCGTCAGTGCTCGCCGCGCAGGCGCTCGATCACCCCGTCGGCGAGGCCGGGGCGCGGCTCGCCGGGCAGGTCCATCAAGCTCTCGAGCGTTCGTCGCAGCGTCCGCAGCACGCGTCGGCAGTGCGGGCACATGCTCAGGTGGTCCTCGACCCGCTCGCGCTCGCCGTCGCTCAAGTCTTGATCGAGGTAGTCGGAGAGGTGCGCGTGGGTCCAGTTGTGCTCGCGCATGTAGCGGCGACGTTGGAGCAGGCGGCGGATCATCGTTCCCTCTCGAGGTAATACTGGTCAACGGCCCTGCGCACGGCAAGGCGGGCGCGGTGGAGGCGGCTCTTGAACGCCGCCTCGTGCAGCTCCATGACGTCAGCCGCCTCCTGCGTCGAGAGTCCCTCCACGTCGCGCAGGATCAGCGGCGCCCGGTACTCGATCGGCAGGGCCCGGACGGCGTCCTCGAGCACGCTTCGGAGCTGGCCCTGCTCGGCGCGGAGCTCCGGCGCCTCGCTCCAGTCGGGCGCGTCCTCGATCGGCGTGTCTTCGATCGAGCTGACCGTGCCGGCGGGCGGCCTGCGCTCCGCGCGGCGCTTGGCCTCGTTGATGCCGATCCGGTAGAGCCAGGTGAAGAACTGGGAGCGCAGCTCGAACTTGTCGATGCTGCGCCAGGCGCGCAGGAAGGTCTCCTGCGTCACCTCCTCCGCCTCGTCGGCGTCCGCAACGAAGCGCAGGACGACGGCGTAGAGGCGATCGGCGTGGCGACGGACCAGCTCCTCGAAGGCGAGCCGGTCGCCGGCCTGGGCGCGCTCGACCAGCTGTGCCTCGTCGCTCCTCGCGATCGGGGCGCTCACACGCGCACCCGGCGAGGCTGGCTGTGCAGGGGCATCGCCCGTAGCTTGCCAGGCGGCGCCGCAGCCGATCACCGGCGCCCGTCGGCCGCCGCTCACGGCAGGCGCGGGGCCGGACCGCGGGAGTCCCCCGAAAGCGGCTCGCTTCGCAGGCGCTCGATGACCCCGCCGGCCACCGTGTTTTCCCTCGCCCGAGTGCGGCCGAGCTCGCGCAGCTCCCAGACGAGCACCGTCAGCGATCGCCTGAGGCGGCCGCAGTCCGGGCATAGCCGGGCGTGTGCCTCGAGCCGGCGCTGCTGCCGCGGTGCCAGGTCGCCGTCGATGTAGTCGGACATGCGGCGCTCCGACCAGCGGTGGTCGCGCTTGTCCCGCATGCGGCGTGCGAGTCCCATCACGCCGCTTGGACCCGGGCGGGGACCGGTTGGATTCAGGCGAGCGGCGCGCTGAATCCTCGCGACGGCCGGCGGGTCCAACCGCCACATGGAGGCAGCGACCAGGCGCGCATCGCACGATTCGGTCTTTCTCGAGCTGACCCGCTCGATCTGTCCCGTGTGCCGGCGGGTGCTCGAGGCGGAGGTACTGGCCCGCGACGGAAAGGTCTTCCTCCGCAAGCGCTGCCCGGAGCACGGCGAGTTCGAGGCGCTCGTGTATGGCGACGCGGAGCGCTACGTCGAGATCCAGCGCTACAACAAGCCGGGCGAGCGGCCGCTGCGGCTGCAGACCGAGGCGGTGGAGGGCTGTCCGCGCGACTGCGGCATCTGCCCTGAGCACAAGCAGCACACCTGTCTTGGGATCATCGAGGTGAACACGGGCTGCAACCTGGACTGCCCGATCTGCTTCGCCGACTCGGGCACGGGCCACCAGCCGGACGGCTTCTCGCTGACGCGGCAGCAGGTCGAGCGGATGCTCGACGCGTTCGTGGAGGCTGAGGGGGAGCCCGAGGCGATCCAGCTCTCTGGCGGCGAGCCCTCGATCCACCCGCAGATCCTCGACATGCTCGCCGCGGCCAAGGCGCGCGGCATCAAGCTCGTGATGCTCAACACCAACGGCATCCGGCTGGCGCGCGACCCGCGCTTCGCCCCCGCGCTGGCGGAGCTCGGTGCGCACGTCTACCTGCAGTTCGACGGCTTCAAGGAGACCACGCAGCTCGCCATCCGCGGCCGCCGCCTCCAGGAGGACAAGCTACGGGCGCTCGACCGCTGCGCCGCGGCCGGGGTCGGCGTATCCCTGGCGGCCGCGATCGAGCGCGGCATCAACGACGACGAGCTGGGCGACATCGTCCGCTTCGGGGTCGAGCACCCCGCCGTCACCGGCGTCTTCTTCCAGCCCGTCACCCACTCCGGCCGCTTCCTCGACTTCGACCCGCTCGAGCGGCTCACGAACTCCGACGTGATCGACGGCATCGCCCGCCAGCTGCGGGACTGGTTTCGAGCGGACGACTTCGTGCCCGTCCCGTGCTGCTCGCCCACCTGCCGCTCCGCCACCTACGCGCTCTACGACGGCCAGGACCTGGTGCCGCTTCCCCGCCTGGTCGACGTCGACGACTACCTCGACTACGTGACCAACCGCGCCGTGCCCGACCTCGAGATCCGCACCGCGCTCGAGGGGCTCTTCTCGGCCTCGGCGGCCGGCGGCACCGAGCGCACCGGCGACCGGCTCGAGTGCGTCGCCTGCGGCGTCGGGCTCCCGGCGGAGCTGCGGCAGGTGGCCGCCAAGGGCTTCATGGTCGTGGTGCAGGACTTCCAGGACCCGTACACGCTCGACGTGCGCAAGCTGCGCAAGTGCTGCGTGGCGGAGATCGTGCCGGACGGGCGGCTGATCCCCTTCTGCGCGTACAACTCGGTCGGCTACCGCGAGCGGGTGCGCGCCGAGCTGTCGGCCGCGGCCCGGAACGGCGCGGCATGAGCGCCAAGCCGTCGCTCGAGACGCTGCTCGATTCCGAGCTGGCCGGCTGCTGTGCCTCGCCCTACGACTCGCCCGCGCTGCGCTGGCTGCTGGGCGACGAGCTCCACCCGGGCGGCGACGCGCTCAGCCGCCGGCTCGCCCACCTGGCCGGACTGGGACCAGGGGCGCGAGTGCTCGACGTGGCCAGCGGCTGCGGCCGCACCGCTCGCCTGCTCGCCACCGAGTTCGGGGCCGAGGTGACCGGCGTCGAGCTGTCACCGCAGGCGGTCGCGGCGGCGCAGGAGGATGCGCGGGCGGCGGGGCTGGAGGGGAGGCTCCGGTTCGTGCAGGGAGACGCCGCTGCGCTGCCCGCGCCCAGCCGCGCCTTCGACGCCGTGATCTGCGAGTGCGCGCTGTGCCTGTTCCCGCGCAAGGGGCCCGCCGTGGCCGAGATGCGGCGCGTGCTGCGGCCCCGCGGTGTCGTCGCGATCGCCGACGTGACCGCCGAGCCGGACGACCTACCCGCCGCGCTGCGCGGCCTGGCCGGCCGCGTCGCCTGCCTTGCTGACGCGCTGCCCAGAGAAGGCTACGAGGCGCTGCTCCACGACGCCCGTTTCGAGCTGGTCGCAGCCGAGTCACACGACGGGGCACTGGCGGCGCTGGCGGAGCGCGTCGAATACCGCTTGCGCGTGGCGCGCATGCTCGATGGGGCGGCGGGTTACGCCGACGCGATCGCGGAGGCCATCGCACTGGTGCGGGAGGCCAGGAGCGCCATCGTGCGCGGCAGCCTCGGCTACCGGCTGTTCGTCGCGCGGCGCGCCACGCTCGCCAGCGTCCCGGGCGAGCACGGCTCGTAGAGCGGACTGTCGGGGTGGCGCAGCAGCCAGCTCGCCGTCGCCGCGGCGACCGGGTTGCAGGGCTCGCTGCGCAGCAGCCGGGCGAGCTCGGCCAGGTCGGCTCGGGCCCGGAACACCTCGGCCCGGTTGAGGCGCGCGGGCGCGTAGCAGCGCGGGCGCTGCGGCCGCTCCACCTCCTTCAGGAGGCGCTCGATCGCCTTGGCGAGCTTGCGCCTCGAGCCGGCAGTCGACAGCTTGGCGGCGCGGCGGGCGAGCTCTGGCTCGTCGGTGGTCGCCCCGTGCGCCAGCACGCGATCGAGCTCGAAGCCGGGCAGGCGCCTCATGGGCGGCCGCGGGGACCGTCGATGG
>JBOGXT010000157.1:0-3005 GCA_050694635.1 Thermoleophilaceae bacterium | reverse complement strand
TCCCCGTCCTCGTCGGCTCGGGCGTGGCGTGGCCGAACGGCTTCCGCGCCGACGTCTTCGCCGCCGCGCTCGCCGCCGCGGTGCTCATACAGATCGGCACGAACTACGCGAACGACCGGTTCGACTTCACCAGGGGCGCCGACCGGCCGGAGCGCCTCGGCCCGCCACGCCTCGCGGCGCTCGGCCTCGCGACGGAGCGCGAACTGGCGAGCGCGACGGCGATCGCCTTCGGCCTCGCGGCGCTCGTGGGCCTGTACCTCGTGGCGCTCGGCGGCGTGCCGATCCTGCTCGTCGGCCTCGCCTCGATCGCGGCCGGCCTGGCGTACACCGCGGGGCCGTACCCGCTCGGCTACCACGGGCTGGGCGACCTCTTCGTGTTCGTGTTCTTCGGCCTCGTCCCGCTCCCGGCGATGGAGTACCTGCACACCGGCACCGTGACCGCGCTCGCGTTCGTCGCGGCGATCCCGGTCGGCTGCGTCGTCACGGCGATCGTGGTGGTGAACAACCTCCGTGACATCGACGAGGACCGCTCGGTCGCGAAGCGCACGTTCGCCGTCGTTCTCGGTCGCACCGGCACGCGGGTGTGGTACTCGGTGCTGCTCGTGATCGCCTACGCGGCGCTGCCGGTCGCCTGGGCGCTCGACCTTGTGCCGGCCACCGCGCTGCTGCCGGCGCTCACCGCGCCGCTCGCGATCCGCCTCGGCGAGATCGTCTCGCATCGCGAGGGCGCCCCGCTCAACGAGGCGCTCCGCGGGACGGGGCAGCTGCACCTGCTCTTCGGCGCCCTGCTGGCGATCGGGCTGGTGGTGCGGGCCTGACGGCGTTCCCCGGGCGCCCGGCCGTCACAACCGAGCGGCGTGACCCGCGGGAGCTAGCTCGCGGGCTCGCCCCGGCCGGTCCGAAGGGCCTTGACCCGCACGTCCAGCGGTCCGGCTCTTTGGCGGGTGCCGCGCCGCGCGTCATCGTGGGGCGGGCCGACGATCCTGGTGGTGGCGGCGGCGATCGTCGCGAAGCTTCCCAAGTTGTCTAGGTTTCGGCGCGTTAGACTGCGGACCCCCATGGACCTCACCTGGCTCGGCCACGCCTGCTTCCGCCTGCGCGGGCGTGAAGGAGTCGTGCTCACCGACCCGCCCGACCCCAGGTCCGGCCACGCCATCCCCAAGACACCGGCGGACCTCGTGACGATGTCCCACGATCATCCCGGCCACGCCAGCCTGCGGTCCGTCGGCGGCGAGCCGGTGGTGCTCTCCGGGCCGGGCGAGTACGAGGTGCGCGAGATCCTCGTGACCGGCCTCGCCTCCTTCCACGACGACGACAAGGGCGCGCGCCGCGGCCGGAACACGGTCTTCGCCATCCGCCTTGACGAGCTCGTGATCTGCCACCTCGGGGATCTGGGCCACAGCCTGTCCTCTGATCAGGTCGAGAAGATCGGCGACGTGGACATCGCCCTCGTGCCGATCGGCGGCGCCGAGATCAACCTCGCGGCCGCCACCGCGGCCGAGGTCATCCACCAGCTCGAGCCGAAGGTCGTCGTGCCGATGTCCTACGACCCGGACGAGAACAAGAAGGACAGCCCCTTCGAGCGGCTGCTCCACGAGCTCGGGGTGAAGGAGCTCACTCCCGTGCCCAAGCTGTCGGTCTCGCGCAGCTCGTTGCCGGACAACATCCAGGTCGTCGCCCTGGACTCGCGCGCGCGGAGCTAGTCGGCAGGGGCGGCGGCGCGCGCTCGCGGGTCAGGGACGTCCGGCGGCAGCGCGGCCACGATCTCGTCGGAGAAGCCGATCTCGTCGACCAACACCTCGGCGAGGCGTCCCGAAACGTCGCTCGCGCTGATGGCACCGCGCGCGTCCTTGAAGTACCGCACCGCGCGCGTCACGGTCACGACGCCGCCGCCGAGGTTCTTCCGCACGACGAAGGCGTAGCTGAAGCCGTCGGCGCGCGAGGCCTCGTACCGCTCGAGGTAGCGCTCGTGCCCGACGTCGTCCTCGAAGATCAGGCAGGGGATCTCCTCGTCGCGGTCGGCCGCGCTCCACCACACGGACCAGAGACGCTCTGCCGTGGGCTCGGCGCGGATCGGGTGGACCGCGTGGGCGATCGCGGTGGGCTCTTCGCGCCGCAGCGGCAGGACGTGCTCGGTGAGCATCGAGGAGTCGACGAGGTACTCCGCCCCCTCGACCGTCGCGATGACCGTCCCGTGGTTCGCGCGCCTGCCGAAGCGAAGGTGGTGCATCGCGCCCACGGCGCGCCGGACGGGGAAGCCCGCGGCCGCGAGGAGGTCGTGCAGGGCCCCGCTGCTGGGCCAGCACGTGCCGCCGGTCCCGTGCGCGAGGAAGTTCGCGAAGAACTCGGCCGGCTCCGCTCCGGCGAGCGGGGCCCGGCCGCCCTCGACCGTGATCCGCTTCTGCAGGTTGTCCCAGGGCACGTTCCGGCACCACGCGAGGTAGAGCCCGCCGAGACCTCCAAGGTCCGTCGGGGGCGGCGCGGCGTAGCCGAGCCGCTCGAGCACGCGCTCGGCGAGGCCCGGCGCGAGTCCGCTGCTCCGGGTCACGTCACGATCCGCCGGCGCTCGCCGCCTCCGCCGGGGCCGCCGCGGGGATCGTCGCGAGGGTGAGCCCGGCCGCGATCAGCGCGCAGAGCGCGGCGACCGCGAGCGCGACGGTCATCGAGCTGCCGATGAGCGGGCCCGAGATCGCCGAGCCGACCGGGACGCCGGCGTAGTTCAGGTGCATCGAGACGGCGAAGGCCCGGCCGAACCAGGCGGGGTCGGTGCGGCGCTGGCGGATCGAGAAGAGCGCGATGTCCATCGGTCCGGTGCCGAGGCCGAGGGCCGCCACGGCCGCGACCACCGCGACGACGGACGCGCTGACCGAAAGGACCGCGAGGCACCCGGCCGCGACCAGCATCGCTCCCGCGATGATCAGCCGCTCGCGGCCCTCGCTGCCCAGTCGGCCGGTCAGGAGCCCGGAGGCCGCGCCGGTCAGGCCCATGAGCGCCCACAGCTGGCC
>JBOGXT010000156.1:0-6380 GCA_050694635.1 Thermoleophilaceae bacterium | reverse complement strand
GCCGGCGCCCGCTCCGCTTGCGCCGCCGCGCGCGGGCCTCGCGCCTGGCGGCGCTGGTGGCCTGGGCAGGCGTCTGCGGCGGCTGAGCCTGCTCGCTATCGGCGGTCGGCGGACTCCCCACGCTGCGGCGATGATAGGCCTCCGCGCGGCGGAAGGCGATGGGCGGGCGGAAGGCCACGGCTGGCGATCGGCGATGGCGGGCGACTGTCCTGCCCTGTGGCCCGCATAGGGCCCTATGCAGGACAGTCGGCGCCGGGGCACGGACGGGGCCTCTTCCTAGAGCGTTCCGATCTTTCCGGGCGGCCAGTACGTCGCGAAGCCCTGCCCGATCACCCAGTCCTCGGGCACGGGGCCCCACTCGCGGCTGTCCGCGCTCGCGCCCCGGTTGTCGCCCATCATGAAGTAGTGGTTCTCGGGGATCGTGATGTCCTCGGGGAGGTTGCAGATCGGGCAGCTGTCGTCCAGGCGGGCGTACGGCTCGCGCTGCGCCCTGCCGTTGATGTAGACCCGCCCCCCGCGCACCGACAACCGGTCGCCGCCCACGGCAACCACCCGCTTGATGAAGTTCGTCTCCGAGCGGTCCTCCGTCGGCTCCGGGCAGGCCGAGCGCTCCGAGTGCTGGATCCCGCAGGAGTTGGAGTCCGCGCCCGCCGGCGGCTTGAACACGAGCACGTCGCCGCGATCGTAGTCGCCGAAGTTCTTCGTCAGCCGGTCCACCAGCACCCGCTGCCCGACATCGAGGGTCGGCACCATCGACTCGCTCGGGATCCGGAACGGCTTGACCAGGAATGCCTGAATGCCGAGTGCGAGCCCCAGCGCCACGGCCACGATCGTGACCAGCTCGATCAACGAGCCGCGCGTACTCTTTTGCTTCGTCCGGGCCACCCTGCGCGGGAGAAGTCGCCGGGCCACCTAGGCCGAGGACTGCTGGCCCGTTTCCTCGGCGGGCTCGTCGGCGGCCGACGCCGCGGGAGGCTCGTCGGCGGGCTCCTCCGAAGCGGGCTGGTCGGAGGCGGGCTCCTCCGAAGCGGGGTGCTCGGCAGGGGCCTCCCCCTGGCTGCCCTGCCCTTCGGTGGCGGACTCGGCGACGGTCTCGGAAGCCTGCCCGTCGGCCGCAGCCTCCTCGGCGGCGGCCTCCGCCTCCGCGAGCTCCTCCTCGCCCGGGCGTGGCGCGTCGTCCGGCGGCATCGCGCCCTCGACGAACGCCTGCTCCTGCGCCCCGCCGGTCCAGCGCCGCTCGCGCACCCGAGCTCCACGCCCGACGCGCTCGCGCAGGTAGTAGAGCTTCGCCCGCCGCACGTCGCCGCGGGCCGCCACCTCGATCTTCTCGATCTTCGGCGAATGCAGCGGGAACGTGCGCTCCACGCCCACGCCGAAGGACTGCTTGCGCACGGTGAACGTCTCGCGGACGCCGGTGCCCTGGCGCTTGATCACGACCCCCTCGAACACCTGTGTGCGCCGCCGCGTCCCCTCCACGACCTGGAAGTGGACGCGAACGCGATCGCCCGCCTGGAAGACGGGCACGCGCCGCAGCTGGGCGCGCTCGAGGCTTTCGATGACGCCGGACATAGAAGAGGCGCGACCTGCCGGGGGGCTTGCCGCGCGTGGCCGGGAATGGTAGCGAAGCTCACATCGCGCGCTCGCGGCTGCGAGCGCGCCGCCACTCGCGGATGCAGGCGTGGTCGCCGGACAGCAGGACCTCGGGCACCACGTGCCCGCGCCACTCGAACGGGCGCGTGTAGTGCGGGTACTCGGGCGCCCCCTCGAGCGCCTCGCTGAACGACTCCTCCACCGCGCTCTCAACATGGCCGAGCGCGCCCGGCAGCTTGCGCAGGACGGCGTCGCAGATCACCATCGCCGCGAGCTCGCCGCCCGACAGGACATATGGGCCGATCGACACCACGTCGGTGGCGAGGTGCTCGTACACCCGCTCGTCGAAGCCCTCGTAGCGACCCGACAGCAGCGTCAGGCGTTCCTCGTCCGCGAGCTCGCGAGCCAGTGCGTCGTCGAACTGCCGGCCGGCGGCGGAGAGGGCAACCGTCCGGTGCGGCGGCGGCGCCGACCCGTAGCGCGCCGCAAGCGCCGCCGCCACGACGTCCACCCGGATCACCATGCCGGCCCCACCCCCATACGGCGTGTCGTCCACCTGGCCCGCCTTCAGCGGCGTGGTGGCCCGCAGGTCGACGGCCTCGAGCGAGTGCCCGAGCGACAGCGCATTCCTCACGTGCCGCTGTTCGAGGAACCAGTCGAACCACGAGGGGAAGAGCGTGAGGACGTCGATCCTCACCCGAGGAACTCCTCGTCGACCTCGATTTCGCCCGGACGAACGGAGCGGATCGCGTCGGATACGAACGGGACGAGCGTGCCGTCTTCGAGCTCGAGCACCGAACAGGAGGGACCTTCGACGACACGGACAACACGGCCTCGGCCGGGAACGACGCTGTCGAGGAGATCCGAGGCCAGCCACTCGTCGTTGCCCAGCTGTTCGGCGACCAATAGGAGCTCGCCGCGAAAGGCGCTGGGATCCGCCACGCCCGAGAGCCGGATGAGAGGGCGTGCATCGGTCCCCGCCCTGCGCTCGATCGTGTGAGAACGGCTGCGGAGGAGGAGGGTGGCGCCCTGGGCAAGCGCATGCGACGCCCCGTCCACGTAGAAGCTCCCGTCCCGGCCGTGCGGCTTTCCCACCCGGCCGGCGGTCACGAGCGTCAATCGACGACGTCGACCAGCACGCGGTTCCCGTCGCGCGTCGCGGCCGCCTTCATGACCATCCGCAGCGCGGCGACGGTGCGACCACCGCGGCCGATCACCTTGCCGGCGTCGTCATCGGCCACGTGCAGCTCGAGGACGATCGTGCCGTCGTCCTCGTCGAACCCCTCGACCCTGACCTCGTCCGGCTTGTCGACGAGCGACCGGGCGAGGTATTCGAGCAGCTCCTCCACTACCCCGTGGAGGAGGCGACGCCTTCCTTGGCGCGCGCCTTCATGAGTTGCTTCACGGTGCCGGTCGGCTGCGCGCCGCGGGCGAGCCAGTGCCGCAGCCGCTCGTCGTCGATCACGATCGTCGACGGCTCGGTCTGCGGGTTGTAGTGCCCGATCGTCTCGATGAAGCGGCCGTCGCGGGGCGAGCGCTGGTCGGCCACAACGACGCGCCAGATCGGGTTCTTCTTGCTGCCCACTCGGGTCAGTCGTACTCGTACGGACATGAGGCCGGGAGGTTAGCGACCGCCGGCGAGCTGCTGCAGCGAGGGCATCTTCCCGCTCGCCACCTGCTTCATCAGCTTCTTCATCTGGGCGAACTGCTTGACGAGCTGCGAGACGGCCTGCACGTTGGTCCCGGAGCCCCGCGCGATCCGGCGCCGGCGCGAGCCGTCGATGATCTTCGGGTTGGCCCGCTCCTCCGGCGTCATCGAGAGGATGATCGCCTCGAGCCGGTCGAGCTCCTTCTCGTCGACGTTGAGGTTGCCGAGCTGGGAACCCACCCCCGGCATCATGCGCAGCAGGTTCCCGAGCGGCCCCATGCGCCGCACCTGCTTCATCTGCTCGAGGAAGTCGTCGAGCGTGAACTGCTCCTTGCGGATCTTGCGCTCGAGGTCCTGGGCCTGGCGCTCGTCCATCTGGCGCTCGGCCTTCTCGACGAGCGTCATCACGTCGCCCATGCCGAGGATGCGCTGCGCCATCCGGTCGGGGTGGAAGCGCTCGAAGTCGTCCAGCTTCTCGCCGGTGGAGGCGTAGAGGACAGGCTTGCCGGTGACCGCCTTGACCGACAGCGCCGCGCCGCCGCGTGCGTCGCCGTCGAGCTTCGAGAGGATCACGCCGTCGAAGTTGGCCGTCTCGGCGAACTGCTCCGCCACGGCCGTGGCGTCCTGGCCGGTCATGGCGTCGACCACCAGCAGGACGTTGTGCGGCTTTAAGCGCTTCTTGATCTCCGCGAGCTCCTTCATGAGCTCCTCGTCGATGTGCAGACGGCCGCTCGTGTCGACGATCAGCGCGTCGCGCCGGTCGCGTTTTGCCTGGTCGAGCGCCCACTCGGCGATGTCCACCGGATCGCGGCCGGTCCCCTGCTCGTAGACGTGCGCGCCGGCCTGTCCCGCCACCTTGACCAGCTGGTCGACGGCCGCCGGACGGTAGACGTCGCAGGCCGCAACCGCCACGTCCATCCTGTGCTCCTCGCGCAGGTGCCGGGCCAGCTTGCCGCAGGCCGTCGTCTTGCCCGATCCCTGGAGCCCCGCCACCAGGATCACCGTCGGGCCGGGCTTGGCGAGCGCCAGGTCGCGCCCGGCGCCGCCCATCAGCTGGGTCAGCTCGTCGGAGACGATCTTCACGACCTGCTGGCCCGGATTGAGCGAGTCGAGCAGGTCCTGCCCGAGCGCCCGCTCCTTCACCGCGGCGGTGAACCGCTTGACGACCTTGAAGTTGACGTCCGCCTCGAGCAGCGCGAGCCGCACCTGGCGCATCGCCTGGTTTACGTCGTCCTCGGTCAGCTTGCCGCGCGAGCGGACGTCGCCGAGGGCGGCCTGGAGGCGGTCGGAGAGGGCGTCGAACATCTGCCTCTGAGAGGCTAGAGCAGGTGGACAAGCGCCGGGCGTCGACTTTCGCCTCCCACAGGCTGCTCAACCCGTTCGTGAAGACGGCCGCCGGGGCCGGGCTGCCGCTGCCGGGCGTGGTGATCCTCGAGACCACCGGCCGCCGCAGCGGCGAGCCGCGCCGGACCCCCGTCGGCAAGGCGATCGACGGCGCAACCCTCTGGGTGGTGGCCGAGCACGGCCGCCGGGCGGGCTACGTGCTCAACATCGAGGCGAACCCGCGCGTGCGCGTCCGGATCGGGCGGCGCTGGCGCCACGCGACGGCCCGTGTGCTGCCGGAGGACGACTGGCGCGCCCGTCAGCGACGCATGCCGAACCGCGCCAACTCCGCGATGGTGAGGCTGATGGGCAGCGACCCGGTCACGGTGCGGGTCGATCTGGATCCGGAGGGGGCGGCTCCGGGCGCTCCGGCGTCGCCTTCGGGATGACCGCCCCGATGTTGGACAGCGCCTGCGTGATCTCGCTCGGGATGATCCAGACCTTGCTCGCCTCGCCGTCGGCGATCTGAGGCAGCGTCTGCAGGTACTGGTAGGCGAGCAGCTTGGGGTCGGCGTCGCCGCGGTGGATCGCCTCGAAGACGGTCTCGATCGCCCTCGCCTCCCCCTCCGCCTCCAGGATCTGCGCCTCGCGCTGGCCCTCGGCCCGCAGGATCGCGCTCTGCTTCTCCCCCTCGGCCGTGAGGATCTGCGATTGCTTGACGCCCTCGGCCGTCAGGATCGCGGCGCGGCGGTCGCGCTCGGCGCGCATCTGCTTCTCCATCGCCTCCTGGATCGAGGCCGGCGGGTCGACCGCCTTCAGCTCCACGCGGTTCACGCGGATGCCCCACTTGCCGGTCGCCTCGTCGAGCACGGTGCGAAGCGCGGCGCTGACCTTGTCGCGCGAGGTGAGCGTGTCCTCCAGCGTCATGCCGCCGATCACGTTGCGCAGGGTGGTCACGGTCAGCTGCTCGATCGCAGCGATGTAGTCGGCGATCTCGTAGCTGGCCGCCTTGGGGTCGGTGACCTGGAAGTAGATGACCGTGTCGATCTGGATCACCAGGTTGTCCTCGGTGATCACCGGCTGCGGCGGGAACGAGACCACCTGCTCGCGCAGGTCGATCAGCGGCTTGACGCGGTCGACGTAGGGCACGATCAGCGCCAGCCCGGCGTCGAGGGTGCGCTGGTAGCGGCCGAGCCGCTCGACTATGCCGGCCCGCGCCTGGGGCACGATCCGGATCCCCCGCGACAGCGTGATCAGCACCACGGCGGCTACGACTATGAGCACGATCAGGGTGGCCAACGGTGTCCCTTCCTAGTCAGCGACCAGCGCCGTGGCGCCGTCGATTTTGAGCACCTCGACCCGGGCGCCGGGCTCGAAGGCATCGTCCTCGTCGAACGAGCGGGCGCTCCAGATCTCTCCACCGATCTTGACCTGGCCGCCGCGGCCGTCCACGCGCTCGAGCACGATCGCGGGGCAGCCGATCAGCGCCGCGGTGCCGGTGCGCAGCTGCATGGGCGTGCGCAGGTGGCGGCGTGCGATCGGCCGCAGCACCAGCAGCGAGGCCGCGGACACCGCGGTGAACACGATCCACTGGAGCGCGAGCCCGCCGCCGGCCAGCGCCACGATCGCCGACACGACGGCCGCGACGGCTATCGGCCCCAGGAAGAAGCCGAGCGTGAACATCTCGCCCGCGGCGAGCACCCCCGCCGCAATCATCCACCAGACCCACTCGTCCATCCAACCTGATCCTAGGGACGGGGGCGGCCGCCTTCCAACACCTCGCGCGCGCCCCGGAGCCTGGTGCGAAGCAGCGCGTGGG
>JBOGXT010000155.1:0-4025 GCA_050694635.1 Thermoleophilaceae bacterium | reverse complement strand
CTCGCCGCGCCGAGCCTCGTGACCCTCTACGGCGGCGACCTGCGCCTGGACGGGTGGCTCGCCCTCGGGATCAGCCAGTCCGGCCGCACCCCCGAGATCGTCACGGTGCTGGAGCGCTACGGCGCGGCCGGCGCCCGCACGATCGCGCTGACCAACGACCCGGACAGCGCGCTGGCCGCGGCGGCGGACGTCGAGTTCGAGCTGGGCGCGGGGGAGGAGCGCGCGGTGCCGGCCACGAAGACCTTCACGGCTCAGCTTGCCGCGGTGGCGCTGGTGGCGGAGTCGCTGGGCCCGGTGCCGTGGGGCGCCGGCGATTGGGAGCAGCTGCCGGAGGTGGTCGAGGAGCTGCTCGCCGATTCGGGGCCGTCCGAGCAGGCAGGCGAGGCGCTCGGGGACGCGGAAGAGCTGATCGCGGTCGGCCGCGGCTACCTGATGTGCGTGGCGCTCGAGGCGGCGCTGAAGCTGCGCGAGGCGACCGGCGTACGCGCCGAGGGCTGGTCGGCGGCGGACTTCCGCCACGGCCCCGTGACCGTGGTCCGCGGCGACATCCCGCTGCTCGCGGTGAGCGCCGCGGGTCCGGCCGCGGCGGACGTGGAGGAGCTGGCCACGCGGCTGGAGCGATCGGGCACGCGCGTCTTGCGACTGGCCGATACGGACGCCGCGGACCTCCCGTACCCGGGCGACCTCCCGGAGCCGCTCCGCACGCTGCCGGCCACGATCCGCGCGCAACAGCTCGCGCTGGCGCTCGCCCTGCGCCGCGGCATCGATCCCGACGAACCACCCGGGCTGGGAAAGGTCACGCCGACGACCTGAGCGAGGCCGGACCGCCCGCAAACGCCTCGACCCCACCGACGAGCGTGCGCACGACCCGGAGGTCGTCGTCGAGGACGGTCATGTGCGCCGGCGCCCCAGGACGCAGAGCGCCCAGATCCTTCCGCCCCAACAGCCGCGCCGGCGCCCCCGACGCCGCGTGCACCGCGTCCGCGAGCGATGCGCCGCTCGCCACCAGGTTGCGCACCGCCTCGTCCATCGTGAGCACGCTGCCGGCCAGCGTGCCGTCGGGCAGGCGCACCGCGCCGTCGCGCACCTGCACGCGCCGGCCGCCGAGCTCGGAATCGCCGGCGTCGCTCATGGCCGCCTCGATCGCGTCGGTCACAAGGCAGAAGCGGCGGCCAGCGGTCAGGAAGACCGCGTAGGCGGACTCGGCGGCGAGGTGCACCCCGTCGACGATCGCCAGTACGGACACGTCCGGTCGCACGAGCGCCACGCCGCCCAGGCCGGGGTCGCGCGGCCGCCAGCGCCGGTGCGCGTTGTGCACGTGCGTGATGGCGCGGGCGCCGCGGTCGAAGGCGGCGTGGGCGGTGGGGGCGTCGGCGTCCGAGTGTCCGCATGAGACCACCACGCCCGCGGCCGCCAGCCGCTGGGTCAAGTCGAGCCCGCCCGGCAGCTCCGGCGCCACCGTCATCATGCGCACCGGGCCGGCGTTCACGAGCCGCTCGGCGAGCTTCGGGTCCGAGACCCGCAGGTGGACGGGGTTGTGGGCGCCCGGCCAGAGCGGCGAGAGGAAGGGCCCCTCCAGGTGGACGCCGGTGACGAGCGGGAGCCCGGCGTTCGCGCCGGCGATCTCGGCCGCCGCGGCGAGCGGGTCGGCGTAGGCGTCGACGCGCGAGGAGACGAACGTGGGCTGGAACGCGACCACGCCGGTGCGGGCGAGCGCCGTGGCGGCGCGCCGGTAGCCCGCGACGTCCGTGGTGAGGAAGTCGACGCCGGCGACGCCGTTGATGTGCAGGTCGACGAACCCCGGCACCGCCGTGCCCTGGCGGCCGGCGGGCCGCACGCCGACCTCGGCCACCAGGCCGCTCCCGATTGTCACGTCACCCTCGACGAGCTCCCCGCCGACGAGCGCGGCCCCGACTCCGAGTCGCACCGGATTCCCCTCGCTGGTCTATACCAGCGCTGAGTCTATGCCGCGCAGGCGGGCGGAGGCTACGCGTCGCGTTCGGCCACGAGCCGTTTCGGGGCCTTGCGCCGCCAGGAGTCCTCGAGCACCTCGGCGAGCTCGGCGTCCTCGATCGCAGCCAGCCTGACGAGCATGGCCGGGTACCCGTGGTAGTGCGGCGTCTCGAAGAAGATGTGCGGCTCGGCCTCCATCAGCATCTCCTTCTCGCCGAGCTCGACCAGCGCGACGAGCGTCTCGCCGTCCTCCTTCATCCGGGCGAACGACTTGCCCCGGACCTTCCACGCCGGCGTTCGGAACCAGGTCCCCTCCTCGACCTCCGGCAGAGCGAGGGCCAGGCGGCGCACCGTCTCGATGTCGGCCATGCGGCGAGTGTCCCATGTCCCCGCGTCGCAGGAGTTAGGGAACCCTAATACGATGCCCGGCATGGCGGGAAGCGGAGATCGGGCGGCCGGACCGATCGAGGTCGGGGCGGCCCGCGCCTGGAACGTCTTCAACGAGGGCCGCCCCTTCTCGGTTGTCTATCCCGTCCTCGTCCTGTTCGCGTCGGTGCCCCTAGGGCTGGCGCCCGACGGCTCGCCGGTGGTGGCCCTCGCCGGCGCGCTGGCCACCGCGGGCGTGCTCGCCTGCTTCACCTTCCCGCTCCGCGGCCGGCTGCTGCTCTGGCTGGCCCTCGCGCTCTCCGTGCCGCTGCTCGAGCCCTGGCGCGCGCCGGGGCTCCTGCTCGGCGCCCTCGCCGGCTGGCTCCTCTTCACGGTCGTGGTCTGGGGCAGCGTCTACTACCACCTGCGCACCGGGGCGGCCTGGCTGAACGGCCTGCGCTTCTGGCGCCTCGTCCTCACCAACTCCGACCCGACGAGCGGGAACGCACTCGAGCAGGTCCCGAAGCTGCTGATGACCCTGAGCGCGGCGACGCTCATCGCGGAGGAGCCGAGCGCGCAGTACCTCGTGCAGGTCGCCGCCGCGCTCGTCCTGGCAGCCCTGCTCGGCACCATCGCCTGGCGGCGCTTCGCGAAAGAGCGGCTGCCGCGCTACCCCGGGCGCGCGCCCGCCGCCCAGGCCGGTCCGCCGCTCGCCCGCCGGGTCTACGTCATCGTCGTCGACGGCTGCAACCGCGGCCGCCTCTGGCAGGCGCACACACCGGCCATCGACCGCCTCGCCCGCGAGGGCACCGAGTACCTCGCGGTCGAGCCGGCCTATCCGGCGCGCACCGTCGTCTGCTTCTCATCGATGCTCACCGGCGCCGCGCCCGACGAGCACGGCATGCGCTCGAACTTCGTCGCCCGGCTGGGCGTCCGGACGGAGTCGATCTTCGACGTGCTCGCCCGCCGCGGCCGCCGCGGCAGGCTCGTCGGGATCGCCCATCTGCTCGACCCGTTCGGACAGGAGAACGTGCGGTCGGTCACCTCGGTCCAGCCGACCGAGACAATCGACCACTCGCTGTCGGCCGCGGCCCGCCGCGTCGTCGACGAGGAGGACCCGGACCTGCTCGTGCTCCAGCTGCTCGCCGCCGACCAGCTCGGCCACGTTCGCGGCGTCCGGAACCCGGAGTACCTCGAGCAGCTCGCCCACACCGACCGCCGCGTCGGCGACTTCCTCGCCTTCCTCGACGAGCGCGGCAAGCTCGAGGGCGCCACGGTCGTCGTCATGGCCGACCACGGCCAGGGCCGGGGAATCGGCGGCCACGGCCACCTCGACTGGGGCGAGAGCCCGGTCCCGTTCGTCGTCTGGGGCGAAGGCGCCGTGCCGGGGACGATCAGCCGGGAGCCGCGCTCGGTGCTCGAGCTGAGCGCGACGATCGCGGGGCTGCTCGGGATCGAGCGACCGGCGGCCGCGCGCGGCCGCCCCATGGTGCCGGCGGGCGACCCGGCCGTGGAGCCACCCCGGACGACCCCCTCCGGCGAGCGCTGCCTCGCGATCGTCCCGGCCTGCGACGAGGAGGCGGCCATCGCCGGGGTGCTCGCAGGCATCCCGCCGCGCGCCTGCGGCCTGGAGGTCGACCTGCTCGTGGTGGACGATGGCTCCCGCGACGCCACCGCGCACATCGCCCGCGAGCACGGCGCGCGCG